>CAYFRV010000037.1:0-16906 GCA_964345495.1 uncultured Bacteroidales bacterium
GGCAATTCTATTTCCATTGATTGTTATCTTAAGCTTGTAATCCCGGATGGGACTAATCAATCAACTTAATTAACTTAATTAACTCAGCAACTAAACACAAACTTGTTTATTCAAAATTATCCTTTACTTCTGAAGATGCCTAAGCAGTTCAATCAGGAAACAAATAAAAAATGTTTTCCTTCTTTATACTTCTTTGTATGCAGGAAGTTTTTTATCTGTTCTTTTGCATGCCATTGCCTGATATAAATCAGTATAAAATATTTCCCCGGCGTTTCAATGTCTTTATAATAAATTAGGGGTTTACCAATCTGTCGGCTGATGTTTGTATCAATATACGCATCTATTTTGATACCGTAATTTTCTAGTAAAGCGGCTCGTTTTCTGGATATTTTGCTGGCTCCCCAGATTACGACATTCGGATGAAAAGGGTTGTTTTTCTCAAGCCACTTAGAAAGATAGAATGTTTTTATATGGTAAAACGCATCATCGCTGTAAATTGAATGATTTCGGGTCAGCCGGTTTTTTGAATCATTCCATTTCAGAACATAGGAGGGAACTTTAGAAATTTTCACCCCTTCTTCTAGCCAACGAAGCCACATTTCGTAATCTTCAGGGAAGTTCCCGCTTTTGTACATGCCATGTTTTTTAGCGGTTTCTTTTCTCCACATTGCAGAAGGATTAACAATCGGGGAGTCTATAAAACGGTTTATTTTGATTTGTTCATAAGTGATTACGGAATTTACCCAATTCACATATTTTTTGAAACCACTGAAGTTATGAGAACCGCTATGATATTCGACAAATCCGCCAACGGCTCCAATTTCAGGGTGTTGTTCCAGAAATTCAGCCTGAAGTTTTAATCTTTCCGGATGAGCCTCGTCGTCGGCATCCATACGGGCAGCAAATTCACCTTTTGCCTGCTGAAAACCGGTGTTTGATGCGAAAACTACTCCTTGCCTGGATTCTTCTGTTATTGTTATTCTGTTGTCTTCTGTGGCCAGAGAATTTGCAATTGCATAGCTTTTGTCTGTTGAATTATTATCTATCAGAATGCATTCAAAATCCTGGTGAGTTTGATTTATAATACTTCTGATAGCCCTCTCCAATGTATCTTCAGCATTGAAAAACGGTAAAATGACTGATATTTTTGGATGTTTCTGAATAGGTCATGTTTTTTGTTGTGTTTGCAAAGTTAATGAATGTTATTTCATTTGGATAAGGATTTGTTAACGTTTTAATTTTCAATAATATGTTTACGTTAATCTTAACATTTTAAGATAATAAATGCATGGAACCCTCATGTTTTATCCATGGGCTTTTGTCCACATTTTGTGGATGAGGGTTTCAGGAATAAAAAAGGAAAGCAAATTCCTAATATTGCATCAAAAATTAATCAACATTAAATTATTTCATTGCAAAAAAAATGAAAATTAATATGTTTACTATAAAAGACAAGGATGCCATTCACCCTGAAATAAAAACAATTCAAATAATAATGGTAAATGGCATCTCTGTATCTATTTTAGTAATTATAAATCTCTTGGGTGTTTGCCAGCCTGGAAGTGCTCTTCAATTTCTTCAAGGCTGTGTCTTTTGGTTTCAGGAATATACATATAAACAAAAATCAATCCCAGTATTCCTATTATCGCATAAATAAAGAAAGCACCACCAGGATTGACCAGAAAACCGCTACCTGCCGGGTTTGGCATCTCCCCTGTAACTACACGACCAAGAGACAAGAAAGTATTCGCAATTAGGAAATTAGCAAGCCAGTTAACCATAGTTGCTATACTCATTCCGAGTCCCCTTATTTTGGTGGGAAATACCTCGGAAATCAACAACCAGGCAATGGGCCCCAAACTAATTGCAAAGAAAGGAATGTATATTATCATACTGATAAAAGAAATCCATTTCAAAGCATCGCCCATAGCCTGATAAAAAGTAAATGAAATACCCAGCGCTATAAGAGAAACAGTCATACCAATTAAACCAAGATACAGCAACGGTTTACGCCCCCATTTGTCAATAAGGAACATAGCAACAATGGTAAAAAGAACATTGACAAACCCTATGGGTAATGAAGGTAGAATGGCATTATAAACCGGATTACCTGTTTCAGCACCAAAACCTGCCATTTCAAAAATTGTTGGTGAATAATAAATAATTGTATTGATTCCAATAAACTGCTGGAAAAACATAATTCCTATTCCGATAATCAAAGCAGGCCGTATCCATTTTGCTTTTAGAAGTTTACCTGTTGAAGGCTGATTGCCCTCAGTTTTTATAGCCCGTTTTATATCATCGAGTACCTTTTCTTTATTACTTTCTCCTACTTTATCCAGCACATGTTTGGCTTTTTCTTCGGTCCTGTAGCTCATGAGCCAACGTGGAGTTTCAGGAAGGAAAAACATACCTATGAAAAGAATTGACGATGGAACCACTCCCACAAGAAACATCCATCTCCATCCTTCGTCGAAATTTGCAAAACCCAAATCGACAAGATAGGAGGTAAAGATACCCACAGTAATTGCTAGTTGATTTATAGAAACCAGTGTACCTCTTACGTGTGAAGGTGAAATTTCTGAAATATATAAAGGCACAGAATAAGAAGCTACTCCGATTGCTATTCCAATTATCAGCCTCCAAATAATCAACAATGCAACTGAATTAGCTGCTGCAAGTCCAACCGAACCAACTGCAAAAATGAATGCAGTAATAATCAAAACTCTTTTACGGCCGAGGTAATCGGTAATTCTGCCACTACTTAAGGCACCAATGGCTGCCCCCAGGACAGTAATACTAACAATCCATTCCTGCGTCCTTTCAGGAAGTTGTTCCATACCATTGATTATTAAATGGGGGTCATTCTTAATAAGTAATAAAGCCCCTGAAATTACTCCAGTATCAAAGCCAAATAACAAACCACCAAAGGCAGCTATCGTGGCGATTAAAATAACATAACCTCTGTTGTATGTAGGTTTTGTTTTATTCATATACTTTAATTTTATATTAATTTAGTATGACTCAGTTTTTATTATTTTGAACAAAATAAAATCCCGAAATAATAGCTCATATAAAATGATTTAAGAAAAAAAATAATTCAAAAATTAATGTGTTCAATTTACTCTATTCCAATTTGAATTTTTCTTCAAGTAATTCTTGTGAATTTGGCCCAACAAAAACCTTAAAATCACCTTTTTCTGCCACAAAATCCATATTTGCATTATAAAACTTTAAATCATTAGAGGTAATGGTAAACTTAACTTTTTCCTTTTCGCCAGGTTCTAATTTAATTTTTCTGAATCCTTTCAGTTCTTTCACAGGTCTTGTTACACTACCTACCAAATCCCTGGTATACAATTGAACAATTTCCTCACCTTCATATTCCCCGGTATTTTGAACCTCCACTTTTACTGTAAGGGAGTCATCAAGGTTTATTTCATTTTTACTTAATTTCAAATTTGAATACTCAAACTCCGTATAGCTCAAGCCGTAACCAAATGGGTACAATGGTTCATTAGATACATCAAGATATTTAGAAGTATACTTATTGTCTTCTTCAATAGGTCTTCCCGTATTTTTATGATTATAATAGAGAGGTATTTGTCCGACATTTCGTGGAAATGATACTGTTAATTTCCCGGAAGGATTGTAATCGCCACTCAAAACATTTGCTATAGCATCTCCGGTTCGCGTTCCCAGGTGCCATGTATTGAGCACAGCGGGTATATTATCAGCTATCCAGGGGAATGCAAGAGGGCGTCCGGCCATTACAAGGACAATTACCGGTTTACCCGTAGCATGAACCTCTTTAACCAGTTTTTCCTGTACTCCCGGCAAATTAAGTTTAGATCGGCTTGCAGCTTCTCCACTCTGCATATAATTTTCACCAACAGCTAAAATTACAACATCAGATTTTTCTGCTACTGCCCTTGCTTCAGCAAAACCGCTTTTATCATCATCATCAAATCCACAACCTTTTGCAAAATGGATGTTGGAATCAGAAAATTTATTCTCTAACCCTTCACGCACAGTAATTACTTTAGATTCATCTCCAGCAGCATGCCAGGTACCAAGCAAATCCTGCCTGTTATCTGCTAAAGGACCTATAAGACCTATATTTTGAACATTTTTAGAAAGCGGTAATATTTTCTCGCCGTTAAACTCATTATTCTCAAGCAAAACAATTGACTTCTGGGCAGATTTCAGGGCATGTTCCATTAATTCATCAGACAATACCACATTATCTTCCCGTTCTTCGTCAATATATCGATAAGGATCTTCAAATAACCCGAGATCATATTTTAGTTCTAAAATATTTCTTACCGCTTGGTCTATCTGTTCTTCAGAAACCTTTCCTTCTTCAACAGACTGTTCCATAAATTCATAAAAAGTAGCGCCCTGCATGTCCATATCTACACCGGCATTAACAGCTAATTCACCAGCATGTTTTTCATCCCGGGCATAACCATGAGGTATCATTTCTTCAATTGATGTATAATCAGTCACCACCATTCCTTTAAAATTCATCTCATCCCTGAGAATATCTGTTAATAGATATTTATTACCAGTGGCAGGTATATCAAATAATTCGTTGAAAGCCGTCATAATAGACGCTACATCTGAATCCACAGCAGCCTGGAAGGGAGGCAGATAATGCTCCCTGAATTCTCTTTCAGACATATCAACCGTATTATAATCTCTACCACCCTCTGGAGCCCCATAAGCAGCAAAATGTTTAACACAAGCTGCCAGAGTAAGAGGATCTGAAAGGTCTGAACCCTGGTGCCCTTCAACCTTAGCTTTGGCAATAACGCTATTGAGATATGCGTCTTCTCCGGCACTTTCAGCAATTCTACCCCACCTTGGATCTCGTGTAACATCTACCATTGGATTAAACGTCCAGTTCAATCCACCAGCTGCTGCTTCTTTCGAGGCAAGTTTAGCCGATTTTTTGATTAATCCGGGTTCCCATGATGAAGCCTCAGCAAGTGGTATCGGGAAAATCGTTTTGTAACCATGAATCACATCATAACCAAACAGCAGTGGTATCCCCAGCCGTGTTTCTTCAACTGCAATTTTCTGTAACTTTCGGTTATATTCGACAGTATGTGCATTAAAAATATTTCCACACCGCCCTTCTCTAATATCTTCCATGTATCCTTCACGCATCGTAGGGCCGGTTGAAGTCCAGTCTGAGGTAAAAAGCGTCATTTGACCAATTTTTTCATCCATTGTCATTTCAGTAATCAAAGAATCAATGAATTGCTTTTTTTCTGTATCGGAACTCTTCATAGTACAAGAAGAAATGACTAAAACAATAAGTAGACTGATCAGAGAATTTAAAATATTCTTCATATTAAGTTTTTTTAATAGGTGAAACCAAGTTTATCTAATCCTTGTTGAATTTCCGAAGCTTTCATAAAGTGCTCCCAGAGTAATCCGGTTCTGTAGTTTTCAATCATTAAGATTATGGGCCCCTGATCTATCGCAAGGTAAGAGTCAGCGTACCATTCTTCAGTTGGATTAAACGCATCATAAAATCCGTATTCACCCCACAATCTATCTCCCAGGCGATAATAAAAACGATGAATGGCATCCATGGAATATTCGGGGGTATATGGAATCGAAGACACCGCTGCTGTAGGAGTTATAACACCCAGATCATTTGTTGGAGAATGAGCGCTGTAGCCCTCATGATTATCACTAGCTGTAAGCCCCCATGATTCATCATCATAACCAATATAGCCGTTTGGATTATCTATACAATATGCTCTGTTTATTAAGGTATGATTAACAGCCTGTTGCCAGTAATTTGCATATTGGTCTTCCAGATTTCTTGGGTCCAGTCCTAAAAATGAGTAGTGTTCAAAAAACAGGGGACCACCATAATCAAACCCTAATGGTAAAGTATATCCATAAAATTCCTGGCCGTTCACCATCTCGCCATTATCAGCAAAACCACTATGGTATACTTCGCTTGAAATACTATGTGTAGGAGAAGATGCTGCAAGGATATATGTAATAAGTGTTTCGTCATATCCAACGATTTTATGGTCCATTTCAAAATCATGATTTGGAGACCAGTGCCAATATAAAACATCCTCGCCTTGTGTATACCAATCCCACTCAACTGATTCCCAAATCCGGTTAATCTGATCAATTAAAGCATTTTCTTGTTCATCTGCAGGGTTCAGATATTCCCGAACTGTAAGAAGCCCTTCGATAAGGAAAGCCGTTTCCACTAAATCGCCACCATCGTCCTTCTCACTAAAGGCAATTGCCTCTCCTGTGTTTCCATCTATCCAATGAGAATATGCGCCATGGAAACGTTCAGCTTTATTTTCAAGAAAATCCAGTATTTTTTCCCAGCGATCCACTCCTTCCTGGCGGGTAATAAACCCTCGTTCAATGCCAACAATGACAGACATAATACCAAAGCCTGACCCACCTGTAGTGACTATATCACCAGAAGAACTACGCTCTCTTGCCATTCCGCTCTCCGGATGACCAAAATCCCAAAAATAATTAAAAGTCTGTTCCTGAATTTCTGTAAGAAGTTCTTCATCTGAAAGTTGGGGATATTTATAAGTGGAATCCAGGCGAGTAAAAAAATCTGCCTGAAACCCGTTAAAAGAATATTTGTCATCAATATTGAAATCCCCGGAAATTTCAAAATTATATTTACGATAATAATTCAGGGGTTCATTGTTGTTAATATGCAAAATACTATCGTTTTCTGATAACTCAAAAGCTAATGGTATTTTCTCATCATCAGAATTTCGCAGATGGATATATTGTTCAAAATTTACCCCATCAACCTTTTCCGTAAATGCTGCATCAATTTGAACCTGAAAATCTATATCTTTTAAAGTTTCCCCGTCAGTGAAGCCCTCATTGTTAATTTTTATGGAAGTCAATTCAAGTTCTCCCTCGATAGTTATAAATTCATAACTTGTCCCTTCAAAAGCAGTGCCCACAATACTTTTTAATCCTTTTTCAACCGAAAGAAAGTAGTTTGAGGAATATTTCAGACTTTTTTCAGGATGTATGATAACCTTTTTCTGGTTTTCTTCCAGGCTATAATTTATATTGGTAGCTGCTGAATCTTTAATTTCCAGGTTTATGTTTTCCTGGATAGTTGATGAATCCAAAGAATTGTTAAAAGTTAAGATAATTGGTTCATCAACAGGAATATTTTTTGATATTTCAGATACCACCAAATCTTTATCACCAACTGAAGCTTGAAGAATCTGCAGTTTTTGACCATCAAGTTTTGAGTTTTCAGAACGATCCTTACAAGAAACAGAAAATACTGTTTGGATAACAATAATAATTATAAGAAAATACCTCATAATATTGGTTTTAAAAGAGGGGCTGTCTAAAAAGGTCTACAAAATGATTTTCAGCAACTTTTTTGCCCCCGGCCCTAAAGGGAGAAGTTGCTGAAAATCAGGACTTCCGGCGGCTGCCGGATTAGGAGTAAAACCTGATTTTCAGCAAGTCTTTTATAAGGACCTTTTTAGACAGCCTCTCTTTGTTTTAAGAAATAATTCAAACTTAAGAATGTTTTATTCAGGCTTTTCACTGTCGTATAGTGCTTGTACATCGGCAGCTGTCAGAGCAGTATTAAAGAAACGAACATCATCCATATAACCAGAAAATGTTTTGGCTACGCCATCATCAACGTATGTTTGATAATCAGCCCAGCCGGTTGAATGGTTGTCAGAGCTTCCTGCAAAACCAATTCCAACATCCATGCTGTAGTCTGTTGCATTTTCAGTGTCAAGATGCATTTCTTTCATTTTCCACTCATCACTTTCGGATAAATCCATCTCCCAAACTTTTGTTGCATTAATGTACGCCCGCTTCATACTATTGCTTTCATTATAACTAAGCACAACATGTGCCCACTCTTTGTCCAACATTCCTGAAAGATCGCCTTCCCAATTTGTAGCATCAGTTTGGGTTCCATCCCCACGAATTGCATCACCCCATGCAGTAGCAGAGCCAAAGTCACCTGTTGCATCAGGGTGCTCTTTATGGCGAGTAGCCATTTTAAGCCAAGGTCCATTTTCATTTTTACCAAGCTCAAAGAAATAACCAAATTCAGCCATAGCTCCCATAAGGAACATTCCATTTTCATAATTCTCGTCTTCCAAATCAACTCTCATCCAGAAACTTATAGTAGTGCTTGGGTTAATTAAATCGCCTGTATTAGCGACATCAACAATATCTGTTGTGCCATTAAATTCTGCAGCGCTATTCATATAACCAAACCTGTCTTCGACATACCCGGTAACCTCGGCTTTATTTCCGTGTCCATAATTACCGGTATAGTCCTCTAATGTTTCATTGAAAGTAAAATACGCAATCTGGTGATCAGATTGAGGTGGAGTAACAATTCCCTGTCCTGCTGTTTTAAATGATCTTTCTATACTGGTAAAGCTACCTCCATCATCAGCTTTTATCGTAGCATCAAATTTAAGGGAATATTCAGTACCTCGTTCTAAATCTCCAACCGGTGCTATGGTAACTATTTCTCCATCAACACTTACTTCAAGCTCAACAGACTCATCGCCTGCGGTAAGATGTATAACACCAGCGTCAATTGATTCGGAATCCAGGTTTTTAGAGAACTCTGCTTCTATTACAGCATCAATTGGCATATTTTTAGGTGCTGTAGCAGCATTCAAATCTTTCGTTACGGTTTCACCGGATTCCAGATCAGTTCCGGTTGCTTCGATACTAACGATTTCCAGTTGCCCTGGTTCATCGTCTTCACATCCCATGAAGGCTACAAAGCCACCTATTAGGATTAATGCGGTAAATAGTTTGATTGTTGTTTTCATAATCTATCGATTTTGGTTTAAAGTTTATACTTATACTAATTATAATTCGGATTCTGGGTTAAGTTGCCTTCAGAAATATTTATTTCGCTTTGTGGAATAGGCATCAATTCATGTTTTCCTTCCACAAAACCATTTGGACCTAAAACCTCAGGAGCTTTTCCTGTTCTTACCAGGTCAAAAAACCTGTGTCCTTCAAGTGCAAGTTCAAGATGCCTTTCATAAATGATTGCATCCCTGAGTTCCTCTTTATCTGTCGTAGTTATATCCGGCAATTGTCCGGAATGTTCTCTTGCCCTTTCCCGTACCATATTCAGATAGTCCTGTGCATCATCTGTTTCACCTAGTTCATTTAAAGCTTCAGCTGCAATAAGTAAAACATCGGCATAACGCAAAATTTTACGGTTATACCCCCATGAAGCTTCAGGCGTAGTACCCGGGACGAAGGTCTTTTGATTATAACATTCGATTTGCTCTATTTCACCATTTGCATAGGTTGTATCAGGTGTCTGGCTATCTCCTTCTATAACAATTCCATCAATAGTATCATTAAGAAATGCTACAGTAGGATCCAATCTTGGATCATCCTCCAGGTCTTGTATTAACTCATATGTTGGTCTGCCAAATCCCCATCCTAAATTTGGTTCTCCGCGTATTCCCCATGTATTTGCGTATTGATTACCGCCATTATCTATACCTATCTGGGGAATAGCGCCAACTTCAAAAATAGAGCCCGAGCCTAAAGTTGCCCGGAACACATTACTATAACTGGTATCCAGTGAATATACTTTAGATTCAATAATATCAACGGCGTAATCAGCAGCATTCTGATAATCCTCCTGCCACATATATACCTTAGCCAATATGCCACGTGCTGCACCCTTGGTAGCTCTTCCCACCTCACTGGAAGAATATCCGCTTTTCAGGGGCAAATTATCAATGGCATATTTCAAATCCGGGATAATAAGTTCTGAATAGATTTTTTCCTTATCAGTCCTTGACAAATCACTTGGTGGTTCACTACTTGTTACTAATGGAACATCCCCAAAGGCTCTGACCAGAGAAAAATAAAAATATCCCCTTAAAAACCTTGCTTCTCCCAAAATTCGTTTTTTGAGGTTTTCATCCATATCTATGTCAGGTACATTCTCAATGACAAGATGAGTACGTTTGATTCCCTGGTATAAAG
The DNA here is from genome assembly GCA_964345495.1 of uncultured Bacteroidales bacterium. Classification (GTDB taxonomy): domain Bacteria; phylum Bacteroidota; class Bacteroidia; order Bacteroidales; family UBA12077; genus JAGXLC01. The sequence continues at coordinate 10,039 of CAYFRV010000037.1, forward strand.
TAGCCCACCATCTGCTAAAAGAGCTATTCGTTGAGGTGAAAGTAAATTTATCAAATTGATTGAGAACCACCCCGTCGCTAGGACTACTTCCTTTCTGGACTTCATCGGACATTATATCAAAAATAGGAAATCCACCATCGTTGAACTGCCATATTCTCAGCGTGTTATATGCGCCGTTTATGGCTAACACGGCATCTTCCTCTGTCTCAGGGAAGCTTCCTGTTGTGAGCTGCCCTTTGGGAGGATTTTCCAAAAAATCCTCTGTACATCCAAACAAGACAAAGATTAATAATGCAATAATGTAATAGAATTTGTTGTGCATATTATTGTTATTTAAAATGTTACATTTATTCCCATAGCATAACTCCGGGTTATTGGATAAACGCCGTGATCTATTCCGCTGTTTAAGGCATTTCCGCCAATATCAGGAGAATACCCCGAATACTTTGTTAAGGTAAACAAGTTGTTAGCTTTTAGATAGACAACAGCATTTCGAAATCCTACAGACTTAAGAATTTTCTCCGGAAGCTCATAACTAAATGTGATATTCCTTAATCGTAAGAAAGAACCATCTTCAACAAAATAATCCGAAGGTTCATAGTTACCGGCCTGGCTGTCCAGGTCAGGTTCTGAGTCAGAAGACCCCTCTTCTGTCCATCTGTCTCTTACATGACCTTCAAAATTATATATATTAAAACGTGTCTGATTTTTAGCATTGTATACCTCATTCCCATATTGGCCTTGCAAGTCCAGAGAAAGGTTGAAACCTTTATATCCTGCAGAAAACTGCACCCCAAAAGTAAAATCCGGTATCGGCGAGCCAATGATGGTTTTATCATTTTCAGTTATGGTTTCATTCCCGTCTTGATCTTTATAAATCAGATCACCCTCATCCTGACCAGAAAGGGTTGGCATTTCCTCAAGTTCATCTTCATTTTGGAAAACACCTAAAGTTTCATAACCATAAAAAGCACCAATAGAATTTCCAATATATGTAGCAGTTACCTGGTCACCGTTTGCAAGAGTTCCTCCATAAATAACTGAATCCGATGGTGTAGAGGCATCAATAGAGAGCACCTCATTATGTACAGTTGAAAAATTAAGGCCCACAGAATAATTGAAATTTTTAATTTTTTCTCTCCATTTGGTATTAAATTCAAATCCGGTGTTAAGAACCTCAGCAGCATTAAATCGTACTTCCTGGAATGAACCAACACCGTAATAACCAGGAACGCTTAGATTTACTAAAATATCTTTTGTTTTTTTATTGTAAAATTCTAATTCCGTTATTAGTCGGTTATTAAATGCTTTAATTTCTAAACCGGTATTAAACTGTTCGGTTGCTTCCCACCTAATATCAGAATTTCCTGCTCCCTGATATGTTGCACCTGCCTGCAGGTTTTCATCATAACCAAATACAGCTCCTGCGTTTCCTATAAGGGCATATCTGTCGGCCCATCCGATTTTCTCATTGCCAATCATTCCCCAACTGGCTCTGATTTTAACATCTTCAAGTGCCTTGACTTTCGGGAAAAATGGTTCTCTTGCAATATTCCATCCCAGAGCAAAAGATGGAAAATAACCCCAACGGTTTCCTTCAGCAAATTTGGAAGATCCATCAGCCCTTAAAGAACCTGTAAACAAATATTTACTGTCATAGGAATAATTTGCCCTGAAAAGGTAAGAGACCATCGAATTCGTAAACTCACTGCTTCCAAAGTCAAAAAGAGTATCATTGGTAGCAGCATTCAGATACCAGAAATCCGGATCATCCCTGATAAGATCATAAACTGTCACTCCCGGACTTTCAAAAGTATGCTGCTGCGCTGTAAAACCGGTCAGTACATTAATACTATGTTCATCAATGGTATTATCATATTTCAAAGTATTCTCAAATATCCATGTACGGTCTTCCGTAAAAGTATTAGAGAGTGAACTTCTTTGATTTTGCTGAGTTGGAGATACATTATATTGAGGAGTAAAACTTGTGTTCTTATTGTTCTTGTAACTCAGCTGATAGCTTGTTTTAAAAGTAAAATTTTCCAGGAAATAAAATTCAGCAAATAAATTACTAACTAACCTATAGATATCTGATGAATTGTTTGAATATTCTATAGCTGCAAGAGGATTTCCACTTCCTCTAACTTCCGCAAAATTGCCATCCTCATCGTAAGGTTTGTCAATAGGCCATGCCCGGTATGCTGTTTCAATCACACCCGGTGCAATTTCATCATCTACATATGCAGCGGATATTTTAGTGCCTATATTTACATACTCTCTTACCCGATAATCAGTATTTAGTTTTAAATTATAACGCCGATAATCAGATTTCGGAACAATTCCTTTTGTATCATGCACGCCTCCGCTGAAATAATAATTTAAATCTTCTGCTCCACCTGAAACAGATAAATTATAATTCTGCATAACCGGATTATCGCGGTAAATTTGATTCTGCCAATCCACATTATCTACAGCGCCTGGGTTATTGATTGCACCCGGTACAATATCATTATAGGCTCTTGCGAATTCTTCTCCGTTAAGTAAATCAATTTTTTTCTGTAGCTCCTGAATGCCCACCTCACTGCTAAAAGTAATGGTAGACTCTTCTGCAGAACCTGATTTGGTGGTTATCATAAATACCCCATTTGCTCCTCTCGACCCATAAATGGCTGTGGCCGAAGCATCTTTTAAAAGTTCTACAGATTCAATATCACTGGAACTCAGAAAGGAAATGTCATCAAGGATAACACCATCAACCACATAAATTGGATTGGCATTATTGATAGTACCTACTCCTCTTACTCTAACAATGGGATTTGAGCCTGGTTCGCCGGATGAGCTGGATATTTGGGCTCCTGATAATTTTCCTGCCAAAGCATCTAAAGCATTAGAGGAGGAGAGTTTGTTTAATGATTCAGACTTAACCGAAGAAACAGAACCAGTCAAGTCGCTTTTTTTCATAGTGCCATATCCTACAACCACTATTTCTTCCATCTCCTGAGATTTTTGTGATAAAAGCACCTCTAAATGGTCTTCATTACCTATGGGTAATTTTTTCTTTTCATATCCCACAAAGGAAAATTCAAGAATCTCATCTTCAGGCTTAACCTCCAATGCAAAATTACCCTCTGCATCTGTAGAAGTACCCCGGGTTGTGCCTTCTATAATAATATTTACACCAGGTAAAGGATTACCAGTGCTAGCATCTTTAACGATTCCCTGAATCATTCTCTGAGCATTAACAATATTTAAACTCAGAAGAAAGATTAACGCGGATAAAGCCAAACGATTCATAATATTAGCTACAAATTTTTTATACATAAACTAGAATCTTAGAAGTTATAAAATAAAATAGTTAATAGATGGAAACTTTAAAAAATGATTGTCTCCTTGGTAATTATAAATATTTACCTTATTTTCGCACATCTCAAAATGGTGAATCTTGAAATAAAAGGCAAAAAATCTATATAAGGTAAAAGTATTGTTGTTTTGCATAACTTTGATAACTTAAATTTTTAACAATTTTAGGAAAATTCAGAATTAGTTAAAAATAATTCCCCTTCACACAATTACTTCAACAGGATTTTTTCTCACAAAATAAAATTGCTCATTACTACTACAAAATTCAAGTTTTTATTGTAAATAATTCAATATAGGCGCTTTACAAGCATGGAAATTTGAAACACATTCCTTCCACTAAATAATTTGAGAATTATCTGCTGTTTCTTTATATACTGAAATTGCCTATATGTTTATCCAATACATCTTTTTGTGATGAATAATAGGAATATCATACAAATATTTAAATACGCAAACTGAAAAGAATGATGAATTTAGAAACCCATTAAGAATTCAACCAGGTTATCTTCTCTTTTTAGATTCAGGCGTTTCCTCAGGCGATATCGCCTAACCTCAACACCACGGATAGATATATTTAATAAAGGTGCTATTTCTTTGGTTGATAAATTCATGCGTAGATAAGCACATAACTTTAAATCGTTGGGGGTTAATTCCGGGTATTCAGATTTAAGTCTTTTGAAAAAATTCTCATGAGCCTGATCAAAATGAAATTCAAATTTTTTCCATTCGTCTTCGGATGATAAACTTTTTTCCAGCATCTTATTCAGTCTTTTGTATTTATATGCCGGGAATCTCGGACCTAATTCTTTTTTCAATTTCTGTAGTTCATCCTTTATTTTTAAGAGTACCTCATTCTTGTTAATCATTGTCATTGTGTAATTAGCCAATTCAATGCTTTTCGAAGCAACCTCAGATTGCAAACCTCTGTTCTTCAGTCGCATATACCTTTGCTCTACCAGCATTTGCTCCCTTCTCCTTCTTTCTTTTTCTTTTTGTTCTAATTCAATTGCATGTTTTTTTAATCTCTTCTTAAAAGCTACTCTTAAAAATACCAATCCAATAATAAACAGAAAAACATAACATATTAAAGCTATTTCTGACAGATACCACGGAGGTCTAATCTCAAAAGTATATTCTGTTAACGGACTTAGGTTGTTATAAATATCTTTTGTCTGCACCAGAAAAGTATATTGCCCATATGGCAGACGCGTGAACTCGACTTTTGACTGACCTGTCCATTTACTGAAATCTTCATCCAGTCCTTTTAGCTGATACCTGAAAACAGGTTTATAGCTCATTTCCGTAGATGCAAAAGTAAATGTAATATTCCTGTATGCATAAGGTATTTTTCTTCGTTTATCGCTTGCTTTTACATCTAAATAAGATTTTTCGCCTTTCCTGTTTTCGGATATCACTTTTCTCAAATACACTTTTATGTCTTTTTTACCTGGCAAGGGTCTGTTCTCATTCAAAACAGCAAAACCATTATCCAGGCAAATCAGATGCAGGCTATCTTTGAGTTTTACTATTTCCGCATAATTTGATAACATACTGACGCCCTGCCTGTAAAGATCATAAGAGAAGGTCTTATTAACTTCACCGCCTTTAATTTCAAATAGTCCTATATTATTACTGTAAATGAACCAATATTCGTCTTCAGAAGCTTTTATAATCTTCCTCGCCTTTCTGAATGCATCAATCTGCTCATTAATTGTTTCATAAGGAACTACTGAATCCTGGAGATCATTATATGTATATATCTTTTCACCTGTGGCAAAAACAATTCTGTTATTAATTTTTGCAATTCCTGCATTTTTGCCTCCGGGCAATCTATTTCCAAAATAATTTGTTTCTATAATACTATCATATTTATGATTTAACTGAAGCCTCATAATGCCTTTATACAAATGCTTAGCCCAAATATAACCCATTGGATCGAATTCAATCCGGGAGACAGGTTCTATAAAATTGTCCACTGTATGAGATAATTTCCACTCTCCCCTAATATTTTTGTATACAACCAAGTTACTGTAAGAACTTTGCAATGCATATCTTTCTCCCTTGTAAATGAACTCTTTGATATCAAACCCTCCATTAATCTCAGAAATTTTTTCCATCCTGCCTGTTTTACCTATCTGATATGTACCATTGTTGTGTCCAAAAATTAATTTTTCGTCCATGACCTTGGTTTGCCATACCTGTCCCTGCGTCCCTTCTTGCATTTCAGGACTATTCTCAAGTGTCCCATTTGGCAAAAATTTGTAGCTATATAAACCCTGGTTTGTGCCCACCCAAAGTTTATCGTTGAAAAGAGCAGCAGAATAAAAAGAACCAAGCTTCCCCTTAGAATCTGTATAGAAATCGAGAGAACTGTTCATAATTATATAATCAACTCCACGGTCCAGCCCAGCCCATACATTGTTATCTTTATCAGAACTCAATGATAAGACGGTATTATTTTGCAGTTGATTTTCTGTATTAAGATGATGCAGTAAAGAACCTGATTTATTGAAAATAAAAATACCATCTGTGATAGTCCCAACAATATATTTACCATCAACCTCTAACCCACAATTCAATTGTTTAGAATTCAACTTCTTCCTACTGTCTATATCCCATGGGTAAAACTCATTCCCATCCCAAATATATAACCCTTTTTCAGTGGCTCCTACAAGAAAATCTTTTTCTCCATAAGGCAGGACAAACTTAATTTCATCGTCGGAAAATATTTCACTTCCTTCCAGGTAATGAAGTTCCTTATTCTTAATTTCATACAATCCCCCATCAATTTTTTGAATAAAAACTTTCTCCCGGGCTTTAGACAATAAACCGGGAGTTTCCTGAATGTTAATAATCTCAATACCAGCTTTACTATATTGATATAATGAATTAAAAGACTGAAAATATATTGTATCATTTAGTTCCACAATCCTCCATATTTCATCATTATGAAAATTCTGAGCTTTAAATGAATCACTTAATGAAATATAATTCCTTTTGTTTGTCTTAGCTCTTTCCCAATAACCAAATTCTTCATAGGCTCCTACATAGACTCTTCCATCGCTGCCAGTTGCTACAGATCGTACAATAGGTTCTCCAGGTAATTGAAACAATTCCCAATTTGAACCATCAAATTCTAAAAGACCTCGATTGTTACCAATATTAACTACTCCATTTTCATTTGTTGTAACTGCCCAGTTTTGATTGCCAGCATCATAATTCTTTATGTTATAATTTAAAACTAAGGGTTTATTATAATCAAACTGGGCCAATAAATTTTTTGCAGAGATTATTATCAGGGCAGTAATTATATAAACAGAAAAAAGGTTTTTTATCATTACTGAATAAGACTGTTGATTCAACAAAGATACAAAATTAAAACTATCATATAAAAATAAGAATACTTGAAAAATTTAATATACCATTTTTACGAGAGTCAGCTTACCTTCGCTCATTTTCACCCTGTCCTGCGAGATTTTGCCGGACTACCGTGCAATTTAGCAAAAGG
>CAYFRV010000038.1:0-10915 GCA_964345495.1 uncultured Bacteroidales bacterium
TAACTATCTGAATTATCTCCTCCGCGCTTTTTAAGCTTCTCTTCGCAGCCTTCTAGTTTCGATTTTAATTCTTTCTCTCTTCTTGAGGATTCTTCTTGTGTAGCTTTTAATTCTTCCATGTTTTGCCTCATTTCTTCTTCCTGAGATTTCATTTCTTCTGCTTGTTGCTGAGTTTTTTCCAGAAGTTCATTGGTTCGGATATTGATCTTTACTGTTGAAAGGGTAGAGGCAATATTCTCAGCGATTTTTTCTACAAAATCTATCTGGTATTGTTCGAATTCTTTAAAAGAGGCCATTTCAATAACGCCGTGTACTTCATCATTTGTTTTTAGAGGAACAATGAGTAAGCAGCGAGGTCTTGCTTCACCGAGGCCGCTTGTAATATTTATGTAATTTTCAGGAACATCAGTCATGTAAATCGTTTCACCTTCCTGAACAACCCTTCCAATGAGACCAACACCCAGTTCTATTTGTTTGTCCAGGTATTTACGTCTATTATAAGCAAAAGATGCTTTCAGTTCGATGTATTTATTATCTTCATCATCGTCGTTAATCACAAAAAGTCCGCCCTGATTGGCTCCGGTATAATTAACAAGATTGTGAATGATCTGATAGGAAAGTTCTTCAATGTTGTCGTTATTCTCTCTTAATATTTCAGAAAACTTAGCAATTCCTTCAGATGCCCAGTTGCGTTGTTTGTCTTCTTCTTTGCGTTTTTCTTCTTCTTCAGAGGCTTTTTTAAGATTGTCTCTCATCTCAAGAAGTGCATTACCAAGATCATCCTGCTCACTTAGTGGTTCAAAATCTGTTTCGTAGTTTCCTTTGCCTATTTCTTTAGCAAAATTTGTGAATTTTTTGAAACTATCAATTAGATCATTCAATGCTGCTGACATGTCGCCAATTTCGTCATTACTGACCTTTAGTTTACGCTCCGGTAAAATTCCCTGACACATTGAAATGATCGTGTTTTTTACATTTTTGATGGGTCTAACTGTAGATCTTGTAAGGTAGAATGCTATAATTATCGAAATTAAAACTAACGAAATGCCAAGAATTGTGATGAATTTCTCAAATTTACTAAAGGCTTGGTCCATTTCTTTACGGGAGGTATCAACTTTTTGTTGAAGCTGGTTTCGAAGCAAATCTATCTCTAAAAGGATATTATCACTTCTTTCAATGATTTCACCACCATATTCTACTTTTGGAGTGACATTGAAAAGAATTGCCGGATCATTATAATCATCAAAATCACTCAGAGCATTCATAACCTCCTGATGCTGCTTGAAAAGTGTGTCTTTTATTGATGTGTATATCTGATTGTATTTTTCTTGTTCTTCTTTGTCCCAGTCTTTGGAAAGGTCATTGATTTTTTGATGTAACTCTGGAAATTCCTTATCATGTATTCGTTTTAAGGCTTCTTTGTCTGGTGTACCTGATTTATTGTCAATAAAAACCCAGCTCTTTATGAGCGCTTTTGACTGGTTCACTATATTATACAGGTTGTTCAGATGAGCTGCTGAAGGTACATATAATTCAGATACTTTTTGATTTATTTCCCTGCTTCTTTTCAGCGAATTATTAATCAGATAACTGTTAATTAGAATAGCAACTATAATAACACCTATTGCAATGATTAATTTGGCAGTAATGGAAAATCTGAATTTCATAAAATAGAGTCTCTTTTAATTGGTCAATAGAGTGCTAATATAACTATTTTTTTTATATGAAGGATATAGATTTAATATGAATTTTCTTTTGTTGATAGCGTCTTTACGCAAAGTTCTTTTTTGTGAATTTATAATTTGGTAAATCTTAAAATTATATATCTAATACGGATTTTGGGTATTTAATATCGGTTAAAAATAATCCGTTTGCCGGAATACTATAACTGGCTCGGGTTCTGTCTTTTTCTTCGATAATGTTGATAAAGTCTTCCAGTGAAAGCTTTCCTTCTCCTATCTCTATCATTGTTCCTACCAAAGCTCTGACCATATTTCTTAGAAACCGGTTGGCTTCTATTGTAAAAGTAAGTTTATCGCCTTTTTTGATCCATCCGGCTTTATAAATGTCGCACAGGTTGGTTTTTGTTTCCGTGCTGCGTTTACTAAAACTTGTAAAATCTTTATAGCTTTTGAGCAGTGAACAGGCTTCATTCATTTTTTCTATATTGACTTTCTTAAACAGGTAATAGGAAGTGTCCGTATTAAATGGATTCTTGCGTGTGAACATATAATATCGATATGTTCTTGATATGGCATCAAACCTGGCATGAGCATTGCCAGATACGGGATATATGTTGTAAATTGCTATATCACGTGGAAGATAGCAATTTAATTTAAACACTAAATGGTTAGTGTCAATAATTTGTCCGGGGTTAAGATCAAAATGTGCATAGAATGACGATGCGTGTACTCCTGCATCTGTTCTGCCTGCACCAACCAGGTTAATGTCTTCTCTTAAAATTACACTTAAGGCTTCATTCAACGTTTGCTGAATGGTAACAGCATTCGGTTGAATCTGCCATCCGTGGTAGTTGGTTCCTTTATAGGCTAGGTGAATAAAATACCGTTGATATTCGTTTGTTTCCATCTCTGCAAAATTATAATAATTGCTTTGAATTGTGGCCTTAACCTGCATTATTCATAAATTTTTATAATTATGAATTAAATGCAGGTTAACCCCGACTTAGATGAACTTAAATTTTTAAAAAAATTTTTAGGGAATCTTAGTCGCTATCGGAGATAGGAATAATTCATGAATTACTTGGGTTAAAAAATGTTAAGCTTATTTAACTTTTTTTAACAGAATAATATACTAATATTGGGAGCGCATTATTTTTATATTTTAAAATAATTGTGTTTTATTTGAGAGAACAATTCAATAACTTTGATAAAAATCAATATCTATGGATCAAACTGTAAATGTGAAAGAACTCAATGAAAAAATCCGCAATGAGAGTTCATTTGTGGATATGATCAATATGGAAATGAACAAGGTAATTGTTGGTCAGAAACATCTCGTTGAGAGTCTGTTGGTTGGTTTGCTGTCTGATGGACATATTCTGCTGGAAGGTGTTCCGGGTTTAGCTAAGACATTAGCAATTAATACTCTTGCCAGTATTATAAATGCAAAATTTAACCGGGTACAATTCACCCCCGACCTCCTGCCGGCGGATTTGCTTGGAACGATGATATATAGTCAGCAGAAAGAACAATTTATAGTTAAAAAAGGCCCGATATTTACCAATTTTGTTCTTGCAGATGAGATTAATCGATCCCCTGCTAAAGTACAGAGTGCACTTTTGGAGGCTATGCAGGAAAGACAAATAACAATAGGAGAGGAGACTTTTAAATTACAGGATCCATTTTTGGTACTTGCTACCCAGAATCCTATTGAGCAGGAGGGAACTTATCCACTTCCGGAAGCTCAGGTTGACCGTTTTATGTTGAAGGTAGTGATTGATTATCCACAATATGAGGAAGAAAAATTAATTGTAAGACAGAACCTGGCTAAACAATTTCCTTCAGCCAATCAGTCACTTAGTCCGGATGATATTACAAGAGCCAGAGATGTGGTGAAGGAAGTATATATTGATGAAAAAATTGAAAAGTATATTCTGGATATCGTTTTTGCAACGAGATATCCTGAAAAGTATAACCTTGACAAATTTCAAAGCCTGATAAGTTATGGCGCTTCCCCACGAGCAAGTATTAATTTATCATTGGCCGCCAAAGCTTATGCGTTTATTAAGCGAAGAGGCTATGTCATTCCGGAAGATGTCAGGGCTGTTTCTTATGATGTCTTACGTCATAGAATGGGGCTTTCGTATGAAGCAGAAGCCGAAAATATTACCAGTGAAGATGTTATAACGGAAATTCTCAATACCATTGAAGTACCTTAATACTTTTATTATAGCGCTATATTAATCTTTTGTATTATGAAGACATTTTTATTGACTTGTTTGCTATTTTTTGCCTTTTTACTGGTTAATACCTATGGGCAAAATTTCATCGGAATGACTAAAGAAGAGATCAAACAGACGATGAAGGAATCGAAAAAGGAGTTTTATTTTTCAAAGGAAGTGAATACGGGAAAATATCATTTTCTGAAGTTTGAGAATATGGACGAAACAAAAACGATGCTCTTTATGCTTTCCGATGAAGAAAAATGTAAGTATACAAAGTTAATGTGTGACTATTCACTTCTTAAATCTTTTGAGGATTCTTTAAACAGTAATTACGACTATCAGAAAAATATGAAATGGATAGATTCTCACGAAGAATCAGAACAAGATTATTTGATTGAACTGGAAAAAAAAGATTGGTTTTTTACTGTCAAAACGAGTCCGATTAAAAATTAGAAGCTTTGGATACTAAAGAGTTATTAAAAAGGGTAAGGAAAATAGAAATTAAAACCCGGGGTTTATCGAGAAATATTTTTGCTGGTGAATATCACAGTGCATTTAAAGGCCGGGGAATGTCTTTTAGTGAAGTTCGTGAATATCAGTATGGTGACGATGTGAGGAACATCGACTGGAATGTCACTGCACGGTTTAATCATCCGTATATTAAGATTTATGAAGAAGAGCGTGAGCTTACTGTGATGTTGCTTATCGATGTGAGTAGTTCGAGAATCTTCGGCACACAGAAACAATTAAAAAAGAATCTTATAACCGAAATATCCGCAGTCCTGTCTTTTTCTGCTATTCAAAATAATGATAAAATCGGGGTAATCTTATTCAGTAATAAAATTGAAAAATTTATTCCACCCAAAAAGGGAAGAAAACATATTTTAAGAATTATTCGTGAATTGATAGAGTTTACTCCTGAAAATAAGGGTACAGATATTTCTGAAGCCTTGAAATATTTAACCAATGCCATTAAAAAGCGTTGTACGGCATTTGTAATTTCAGATTTTGTCGACTATAATGAAGAAAAGGATAAAATGAACTATGAAGAAGCGCTGAAAATAGCCAATAATAAACACGATATGATTGGTTTACAAATTTTCGATAAAAGGGAGGCGGAATTGCCTTCAGTGGGTTTGGTAAAAGCTAAAGATGCGGAAACCGGTGAAATTATCTGGATTGATTCTTCTGATAAAAGAGTTCGGGCGAATTACAATCTTTGGTGGCAGCAGATTAATCATAATATTAAGTCTGTATTTTCTCAAGCCGGAGTTGACTATGCAACTATTGGTACACACCAGGATTATGTTAAACCGCTGGTTAGCTTATTTAAAAGGAGATAAAAATATGTGGTTATATAAATGCTCTCGATCAGTTTTTAAATATAGTTTTTTTGGGATTTTTTTTCTTTTAGTATTCGCAGTAAATTCAACTGCTCAGCCTGTTAGAGTTGATGCGAAGCTGGATACGAATGAGATTTTAATTGGAGACCAGCTTCATCTGAATCTTAATGTTTTTCAACCTAAAGAGGCTGACGTGAATTATCCGGATATAGAGGAGGCTTTATCTTCTGAAATTGAAATTTTAGAATACCTGAAATCTGATACAATTCATTCAGATGATGAAATTCAGGTGAACAGACGATATCGAATAACTAGTTTTGATAGCGGAAGAGTGAATATTTCTCCGTTGGTTTTTCATTATCAATATGATGGGAAAAATGACAGCATAAAAACAAAACCTTTAACGCTAAATGTAAAAACTGTAAAGGTTGATTCCACAGAAACCATTTTTGATATCAAAGGACCAATGGACGCGCCAATCAGTTGGAGAGAAGTATTGCCTTACATTTTAGGTGTATTAGGATTGGCGATTATTGCTTTTCTTACATGGTATTTTATTAAGAAATATAAATCACGAAAAACAGAATATGAGCCTGAAAAGCCTAAAGAACCTGCTCATGTTATTGCTTTAAGAGACCTGGATAAGCTGAAAGAAGAAAAATTATGGCAAAATGATAAAGTGAAACTCTATTATACCCGATTGGCAGATATAGTGCGAACATATCTGTGGCATCGTTATGATATCAAAACACTGGAGCGAACAACAGATGAAATTCTGAATTCTCTTAGTAATACAGGTTTTACTGATAATGAATTATTTACTAAACTTGAACAAATTCTTAAAACAGCCGATTTGGTGAAATTTGCAAGAATGAAACCGCTTCCTGAGGAAAACGATAAAAATTTGGAAGATGCGTACGAGTTTGTAAATCAGACTAAATTGGTTCAGGTTCATGAAGGAGAGAAAGACAAAGACAAAGAACAAGATAACAGTAATCAAAACGAGAAAGAGTCTTAAGAATGAGAGATTTGACATTTCATAATCCGGAATTGCTTTTTTTGCTTATCATTCTTATTCCTTATATTGTATGGTACGTACTAAGGAATAATCAAGCAGAAGCTACCATTCAGGTTTCAACTGTTAGTGGATTAAAAAAAGCGGGAAATAGTATAAAACCTTATCTGAGACATGTTCTTTATGGCATGCGGGTGTTGGCTCTTGCTTTGTTAATAGTGGCATTGGCACGGCCGCAGTCGAGCAAGAGTTGGAAAGATGTTTCTACGGAAGGAATTGATATCGTTTTGTCCCTGGATATTTCGAGTAGTATGTTAGCTCGCGATTTTAATCCAAATCGCCTTGAAGCTTCAAAGGATATTGCAATGGATTTTGTTTCCGGCAGGCCCAATGACCGAATGGGGTTGGTGGTTTTTAGTGCTGAAAGTTTTACACAATGCCCATTAACAACTGATCATACTGTACTCAAAAATCTGTTTGAAGATATAGAAAGTGGAATGATTGAAGATGGTACCGCTATCGGTATGGGATTGGCTACATCTGTAAATCGCTTAAAGGAGAGTGATGCAAAAAGCAAAGTTGTAATTCTTCTTACTGATGGAGTGAATAACAGAGGCTCCATCGCTCCTGCTTCTGCTGCAGAAATAGCTAAGACCTTTGATGTCAGGGTATATACAATTGGAGTGGGCAGTCAGGGTAAAGCTCCTTACCCCGTTCAGACTCCTTATGGTGTGAAGTACAGGAATATGGAAGTGGAAATAGATGAAGAGGTATTGCAGGATGTTGCTAACACTACGGGAGGTAAGTATTTTAGGGCTACAGATAATCAAAAACTGGAAAGTATTTATGAGGAAATTGATGAAATGGAGAAGTCTAAAATTGAAGTGAAAGAGTACAGCGAAAAATCAGAGGAGTTTTTCTGGTTTGCCATTATTGCTGGTGTTCTGTTGCTACTGGAACTTATTCTAAAATTAACTGTATTGAGGAGAATCCCTTAAATTTGGAATGCTGATATGATTAAATTTGGAAATATAGAAATTTTATATGGTTTGGCAATTATTCCGGTTTTGGTGATAGTGTTTATTATTGCATCCCATTCCAGAAAAAGGGCGCTTAAAAAATTTGGTGAGCTAAACGTTATCTCTGGTTTAATGCCTTATGTTTCCCGGTCCAGGCCAGTATTGAAATTCATTTTCCTTATGCTAGCCCTTATTTCAATAATTTTTGCTGCTGCTGATCCCCAATTTGGATCAAAACTTGAAAAAGTTAAACGGGAGGGGGTTGAGATAATTATAGCTCTTGATGTGTCTAATAGTATGTTGGCAGAGGATATTAAACCTAACAGGCTTGAACGGGCAAAACGGTCAATTTCCAGAATGATTGATCAGCTTAGAAATGATAAAATTGGATTGATAATTTTTGCCGGAGATGCTTATGTTCAGGTTCCTATTACCACCGATTATTCTGCAGTGAAAATGTATCTGGAAACAATCGATACGGATATTGTACCCAGACAAGGAACTGCAATCGGTTCAGCAATTGATTTGGGGTTGCGTTCGTTTGATGAAGAAAGCAATCTTGATAAAGCCATGATTATTATTACAGACGGAGAAAATCATCAGGGGAATGCAATAGATGCAGCGGAAAAAGCTGCTGATAAAGGAATTGCAATACATACGATAGGAATGGGTAGTAGCAAGGGTGTACCGATTCCCTTAAGAAAACAGAACGGACAAGTGGTGTATCAAAAAGATCAAAATGGTAATACAGTAATAAGTAAATTGAATGAGACCGTTTTGAAGAATATTGCTGCTAAAACTGATGGCAGTTATTCGCTGGCAACAAATTCAAGTACCGGATTGAATGAGCTGTTTAAAGAGATTAGCAAAATGGAGAAGAAGGAAATTGAATCAAAAATATATGCGGATTATGAACACCGCTTTCAATATTTGATCGGACTAGCACTTTTGTTTTTATTTATTGATATTATGCTTTTGAACCGAAAGAATCCGCGATTAATGAAGTATAATTTGTTTAAAATAAGGGAATAATTATGATGAAGAAGGGAATACTATTAATTGTTTTCGGATTGTTTTGTTCCCTGGTAAACGCTCAATCAGAGAGAAAGTTTGTGCGTCAGGGGAACAAGGATTTTGAACATAAAGATTATACAGAATCTGAGATTAAGTACAGAAAAGCAATGGAAGAAAAATCAGATTATTATGATGCGCTGTATAATCTGGGAGATGCGCTGTACAAACAGGAGAATTATCAGGATGCTGTAGAGCAATTTCAGTCTATTGTCAATCAGGAAGATGTTTCTGAAGATATAAAAGCCAAAGCATACCATAACATGGGAAATGCTTTCTTAGAATCGAAAAAGCTTAAAGAAAGCATCGAAGCATATAAAAATTCCCTGAAATTGAACCCGAATGATATTGAAACCAAACATAATCTTACTTACGCAATGAATCAATTGCAAAAGCAGAAAAATCAGGATAAGAAGAATCAGAATAAGCAAAAGCAAAAAGACAAAAATAATCAGGATCAAAAGAACAAAAACAATAAAGATCAGAAGAATAAAGACGATCAGCAACAAAACAAGCAACAGCAGAATCAACAAAAGCAAGATCAGCAGGACAAGGAGCAACAGCAACAGAATCAGCCACAACAACAGCAACAAAAAATTTCAAAGGAAGAGGCTAAACGATTGCTTCAGGCATTAGAAAATGATGAAAAGAAGCTTCAGGAAAAGCTGAAGAAGAAAAAAGCAAAATCTAAAAGCGTGAAAGTGACTAAAGACTGGTAAAAAGTTTAGGTTTAGTTTTTTATTACCAGCCAAAAACCAAAAGTGATGCAGATGAAGAAGATATTAATATTTACATTCCTGTTCATGTCTATTGCCAGGCTTTATGCTGATGAAGATGTCAGTATTAAAGCTAAAGCGCCTAATGTAGTAAAACAGGGAGAACGATTCAGGCTTATTTATACGATCAATACACAAGTAGACGATTTTGATGCACCGTCAATTGAGAATTTTAGAGTACTTGCCGGCCCGAGTACATCTACAAGCACGAATATTAGTGTCATAAACGGAAAGATGACTAAGAATTTTGAACTGAAATATACTTATGTTCTGCAGGCTGATGGAAAAGGGAAGTTTTCTATCCCTCCGGCAAAAGTTAAGGTTGACGGAAAAGTTTATAAGTCAAATTCATTGGATATTGAGGTGATTGATGGAAAATCTACCGGTGCACAGCAAAAGAGTCAGAGCAGCCAACAGACAGAAGGCGATGAACAGGAAACCCAGGCACCCGGAGATAAGCTTTTTGTTCGCGTGCTTGTTAATGACCGAAATGTTTACCGGGATGAGCCAATTGTTGCAACTCTTAAATTGTATGCCAAACTGAGAGTTTCCGATCTTCGAAATGTTAAAATACCCGACTTCAGGGGCTTTTATAAACAGGAAATACCTACACCTGATTTACGGCAATTAGAAAAAGAAAATGTTGGTGGAGAAATCTATCAGACAGGAATATTGAAAAAGTATCTTCTCTTTCCCCAACAAACCGGCAACATTACCATTGAGCCATTCAAACTGGATTTTATCGTACAAAAGCAAGTAGAAAGCGGTGGTTCCAGAAGTATATTTGATGATTTCTTCGGTTCTTATCAGAATGTCAAAATGCCGGTGGAGAGTGATCCGGTAAACGTTAATGTGCGTCCATTGCCGGAGGGCAAACCGAAAGATTTTAAAGGAGGAGTAGGCACGTTTCAGATAGAAGCCTCATTGGATAAAAATTCAGTTAAAACAAATGAGGGCGTTAATCTTAACGTGAAAATTTCCGGGAAAGGAAATCTGAAAATTTTTGAAGCACCCCAGGTAAATTTTCCGCCCGAATTAGAAACCTATGATCCCAAGGTTACTGATAATATTGATGTAAGTGAATCAGGAGCAAGCGGCTCCAAAGAATATGAATATTTGATTGTTCCACGCACACCGGGCGAATATAGAATTCCGCCGGTGAAGTTTTCCTATTTTGATTTATCAGGCAAGCGTTATAAAACAATTGAAACAGCTCCCGTTAAATTGCAGGTGGAAAGAGGCGAAGGAGATACCACAACAGGATTTACATCCTCCTTCTCACAAAAAGATGTGAATATGATTGGTAGTGATATTCGCTATATAAAGACAGGCGATTTTGATATAAAAGAGAAGAATGAGTTTCTTTTTGGGTCTTTTTGGTTTTATTTTGTTTTCATTTTTGGAATTGTAGGTTTTGTATTGCTTTATTTATTCCAGAGAAAGAAGATGAAAGAAAATGCAGATGTTGCCCTTGCTAAAAACAGGAAAGCCAATAAATTTGCAAAGAAACGCCTGAAAGAGGCATCTAAGCATCTGGCTGATACTGATAAGGATCAGTTTTATGAAGAAACATTAAATGCACTATGGGGATATTTGAGTGATAAATTAGGTATTTCTGTAGCCGAATTATCGAGAGATAGAGCAAAAGAAAGACTGATGGAGAAAAAGGTAGATGAGGAACTGACAGAGCAGTTTCTCAGACTGATTGATGATTGCGAGTTTGCCAGGTACGCACCTTCTTCGGGAGAAGAAAAGATGGATGAATTATATAAAGAGGCAATTGA
>CAYFRV010000038.1:11015-12997 GCA_964345495.1 uncultured Bacteroidales bacterium
TTGAACCGTTAATTGATTCTGCTAACAATGCTTATGCAGAGCAGAATTATGAAAAAGCGGTTGGGTTTTATGAAAAAGTCCTGGACAAAGGTCTTGAGTCTCCTGAATTATATTATAACCTTGGCAATGCTTATTATAAACTGCATGATCTGGCATCGGCTATATTGAATTATGAAAGAGCCAGGCAACTTGCTCCGAATGATGAGGATATACAGTACAACCTTGAATTAGCAAGGAATCAGATAACAGATAAAATTGAGCCAGTTCCTGAGTTTTTTCTATTGAGGTGGGCGGAGAATGCTTTGAATGTATTCTCCACAAATACATGGGCTTTGGTCAGTTTAATCTCGTTTATTGCTTTTTTGGTTTTATTTTCAGTTTATTTATATTCAGCTAAGCTCGGAGTGAAGAAATCTTCTTTCTGGATTGGGGTAATTGCCCTTATTATCTCGATAGCATCATTTAGTTTTTCTTATCAGCAAAAACAAGATATTGTAAATAGTGGAGAAGCTATTGTGTTTTCTCCAAAGGTAACAGTGAAAAGTTCCCCTTCAGAAAGTGGAACAGAGCTTTTCGTTATACACAGAGGAGTAAAAGTTCATATTATAGATGATGAAATTAAAGGATGGTACGAAATTAAACTTGCTGATGGAAATAAAGGGTGGTTAAAACGAGAAACTGTAGAGCCAATTTAAAAATAAACTGAATGACCGAAAAAATTGAAAAGATTAAGGCTACATTAAATTATATCAGGAAACAATACAAGCGAGGCATGATAGCTACTTTGATACTAGGCTTTGTTCTTGTTATGGCGTATGGTTATTTTCGTGATTATCTTTCTTTCTCTGAAAATTTCAACTTGATTAGTAAATCCATTTTGATTATTGTTTTTTTGGCCGCTATACCTGTAATGGTGACCATGTTTAATCAAAAATTGCGGAGTATCCCTTTGGAGTGGGACAGTGATAAAAAACTTGAGCGCTACCGTTCGCTGTTTATGGTTAAGATTGTAGGGTTGATTTCTATTTCTGTGTTGGCACTTATTGTGTTTTTTTTAACCGGAGAATATGAAATGTTGGTATTCTGGGTGGCAGCCGTTCTCTTTTTATATTTTGACCGTCCCGGCTATGAAAAAATTCAGCAGGATTTACGAATTGAACAAAACAGTGAAACTGAAAATGACAGTGACACAGAAATAACAGAAGATACCAGTTCAAAGAATTAAAAATATTTCGTATCTTTATATTTTTATAAGAAGAAAACAGCCTCATATCTAAATTTTTACAGAGATGGAAAAATCACCTTTACACGGAAGAGCTATTTTTGGAATCATTCTGGTTCTTTTCGGCCTCGCAATGATGGCAAAGAGTTTTGACCTTGTGCCTCCTGAAGTTGAACATGTACTATTCAGTTGGCCAATGTTACTGGTCGTTTTGGGAGTAATTTTTCTTATAACAGGAAACAGAAATACAACAGGAATAGTTTTGCTCCTTCTTGGCGGGGTATTTTTATTACCAAGATTTTTGGATATTCCGTATTCCTTCCATGATATTTTCTGGCCGGTTGTTTTTGTGGTAGTGGGAATTTTAATCTTGATAAAAGCTTTTACCCGCAGCGGGCGTAAAGATCCTGATGTGGCACCTGATCAGATAGACGATGTAGCTATTTTTGGAGGAAATGAACGCCGTATTAACTCGAAAAATTTTAAAGGAGGTAAAATTACCTCAATATTCGGGGGCACGCAAATCAGTTTCACAGATGCCGAATTGGCAGAAGGAGAAATTGTAATCGATATGTTTTCATTGTTTGGTGGGTGTACGTTAATTATTCCGAAAGACTGGGAGGTGAAAGTTGAAGTTACCTCAATACTCGGCGGTTTTGCAGATAAACGTATATTTGGAGATCCGGGTACAGATCAAAAAGGAGTTCTGATCATTAAAGGAATGGCAATTTTTGGTGGAGGCGAAGTTAAGAGTGTATAA
>CAYFRV010000038.1:13097-16895 GCA_964345495.1 uncultured Bacteroidales bacterium
TAGAGCGGATTTAATGAATGCACCGTAAGGGCATTTTTTGTTTTCAGCGTGTTCTCAATGATCTTGAAAACGATCCCTTCATTAAGTGTAAGAATGATACAAGCTGTGCCGTCTTTGATTGATAACCAGTCTTGTATGTATTCGCCTGTAATCCAAGCTCCTTCGGGAATAGGAAACATGGAGTCTCCGTTTATCTGAAATGTCCGATATTTCTTCTCTTTGGGTAAAAAGGGAAGCTGAAAGGTCGGCAATTCACTAATAAATTCAGGATCTGCAAATCCTCTCTGATAACCGGCTTTTGCTTTTTCCGGCACCAGTTCTATGTTGTCTTCATTGTCCTGATTGACTGTAGTGGCCAGAATGCGCAGTTCACTTCCTTTCATATAAACATCATACCCTCTTTCCAGTTGAGAAAGCTGACTTTCACTAAGTTCTGTTAAGTCAACTTTTATAAGCGTATCCACAGCGACATTGAAATATTCGGAAAACGCGATTAAAGCTTTAATTCCGGGTTGAGCTACCTCATTTTCATACCCGCTCAGGGTTGAGCGCTTAATTCCTAAGGAGTGGGAAACGTCATCCTGCGTTTTCCCTTTTCTCTTACGTAATAGCTTTATGTTTTTGCTGAATGCCATAGGAAATGGTATTTGTCAAAATTTAATCAAAAAACAGGTGAAAATTTTTTTATGTATTTATTGTTTTGATTAAATTATAGTCTGAATATTGATTATTATCTAATCAAAAATACAATAAATTCTTTAAACTCAAAAATATTTTTGGGAGAGATTTGGTATGGAAACGGGACGAAGTATTGTGCATTTAGATCTGGATTCGTTTTTTGTGTCGGTCGAACGACTTCAGAATTCTAAGTTGATAGGGAAGCCGGTGATTATAGGAGGGCTATCGGATCGTGGTGTGGTGGCCAGTTGTAGCTATGAGGCACGGCGTTTTGGTGTTCACTCTGCTATGCCAATGCGTATGGCACGGCGGCTTTGTAGTGATGCGATTGTTATTCGTGGAGATATGGATCTTTATTCGGAATATTCTGACATGGTTACAGAGATTATTGACGAAAAAGCTCCGTTGTATGAAAAAGCCTCTATCGATGAACACTATGTGGATTTAACCGGAATGGAGCGTTTTTTTGGGACTCTTAAATGGGCAAAAGAAATGAAAACCAATATTCGGAAACATACAGGATTACCTATTTCTTTCGGATTGTCCGAAAACAAAACTGTTTCCAAGATTGCCACCGGTGAGGCAAAACCTGACGGTGCGCTGAAAGTTGCCGGTGAAAACATCAAACCTTTTTTGTTTCCATTATCTATTCGAAAAATTCCTATGATAGGCGATAAAACTTTTCGATTGCTTCGTTCTATGGGAGTTAGTAAAATTAAAACATTGAGCCAGATGCCTGTGGATATGCTTGAGCGCGTATTGGGCAAGAACGGAGCCATTTTGTGGAAAAAGGCAAATGGAATTGACCCTGCTCCTGTAGTTCCTTACTATGACAGTAAATCAATAAGCGCAGAACGAACATTTGAGCGTGATACAATGGATATACGCGCGATGAACTCTGTTCTGGTTGAAATGGTTGAGCGGCTGGCTTATAGACTGAGACAGGAAAATAAGCTTACTTCCTGCATCATTGTTAAAATCAGGTATGCAAATTATGACACCCAAACTATGCAGAGACGCATTCCTTATACAGCTTTTGACCACCATATTCTTGATGTAGCTAAAGAGCTGTTCCGAAAGCTTTACACCCGGCGAATGCTAATAAGGTTGCTTGGTGTGAAATTTACCCGTCTTGTACAGGGAACTCAGCAGTTGGATCTTTTTGAAGATACAAAGCGTGTAGTCCATCTTTATCAAACAATGGACCGGATACGGAATATGTATGGCAAACATTCAATTGGAAGAGCTTCAGGCAAAAGTACGCTTATCAGCTGAAGTATAAAGTTAAATAAATTGATCATGCAGGGGGTTTTAGAGGAAGAAAGGAAAAGAGGTTATCCGTTCAACAATAAAATAGGTTTGTGCCTCGGTTATTACAGCCTCTATTTCTGTCAGCATAGCAATTGCAGCTGGTGATTCAGTTTGAGTTCTCTTTCTATTAGCGAGTAAATTAAATTTTTCTTAAATTGTAGCGAACTTTATATTTATTTATGAAAGAAATTTTCAACCGCTGCATTACATACCGGGCCATTGATGAAAACTTGATAAATAGGGGTTTCATAGGGTTAAATCACAAATTGTCGATAATGATGATTTCAAATTGTTAAGAATCGGAGTTGTAATTATGATTTATTCAATAAAAACAATAACTAAAAAAAGATGTTCTAATAAAAACCAACTTATATGAGACTTATATGTCTTATATGGTTAAAAAAAAGATATCCAAATGAATATACTGCAACATTATCTTGAACAGCGTTATAAAGATCAGCAAGAAGTTCTTGAACCGGGTCCTGTCGTAACTATTTCCAGAGAATATGGTTGTTCTGGTAAATATCTTGCAGACAAGCTGGCTTATCGACTGCAACAGGAAGGTAGAGGTGAGGAAAAAAAGGGTAAGTGGCAGGTTATCAGCAAGGAAGTTCTGGAACACTCAGCAAAGGCGCTGGAGATCGATCCTTCTCAAATTGAATACGTGTTTAAGTATGAAAAGAAAAGTGCTATTGATGAAATCCTTCGGGCATTGTCTTTTAAGTATTATAAAAGTGACAGAAAGATTAGAAACACTATTAAAAAAGTAATCTATAACTTTGGTGAAAGTGGTAATGCCATTATTCTCGGTCGAGGAGGTAGTGCTATCACCCAGGATATTGACAAATCTGTTCATATTCGTCTTATTGCTCCTGTAAATTGGCGAACAGAAGTTATTAAAAAGCGGTTCAGGTTGACCAACACTAAGAAGACAAAAGACTATGTTCTGGATATTGATAAGAAGAGGAGCGAATTACGCAGTGAAATGGCCGGAGGTGTCACGGTTGACGACACACATTATGATATTATATTTAATACTGCTAATTTCACTTATAATCAGATGGTGCAGATTGTAATTGACATTATGGAAATGAGGAAATTGATATAAGTTTTTTTATAATAACATTGAAATAAAAAAAGAGGAACTGCTTAGCAGCTCCTCTTTTTTATTTAAGTTTATATTTACTCTTATTTCTTAATGAATTGTTTTACAAAAGGTTCTCTTTCATCTGCTACCTTCAGAATGTATGTTCCGGCAGGAAGGTCAGAAACATTCAGTTCTTTTTCACTACTGTTTATTGGGACAGTCTTCATCAAACTTCCTTCTGTATTATAAATACTTACAGTAGTATTGCGTTTTCCTTCTTTGATATCCAATGTGAGCATATCTTTTACCGGATTCGGATAAACGCTAACTCTTGTTTCTGCATTTGCATCATCCAGCTTAATACCTGAAGTAGTATTGTTAATAGCAAAACTTGAAGCACTTTCGGTAATATTTACTGTATAATCTTCTACTTCGCCATAATTGAAAGTTTCACATGGTGAAGCTTCGCTATTGTACTTCATAGTAACACGCATTCTTGTTTCACCTAAGGTTGCGTCTGTAGGTACATCGAAACTAGCTTCGAGCTTGTCTGCACTACTGCTGGAACCAGTTACTACTTCTTCATTACTTTCAAATTCACCATTATGATTAAAGTCAATCCATACGTGCCAGTACTCTGTATAACTGCTGGAGGCAAAGCCTGCACTGAAATAAATGGTTACATTTGAACCAGTAGTAAGGTCAGTAGAAAGGTTTGTGTA
>CAYFRV010000039.1:0-3407 GCA_964345495.1 uncultured Bacteroidales bacterium
AACAAAAAGCTCAAACCATGAACTTTGCTAAAGGCGAAGGAATTTAAATTCTCAAAAAGCAAGGTTACAAAATTATTGATTTCTAAATTTAGAACTGAAAAATCATCTGATTGGTCAAATGCGAATTCCTTAAAAATATTAATCTCTCCTACACATGTCGCATGTTCCAGCTGCTTACTGCAAGTTTTGCCTTTTGCTTTTAGCCTTTAGCTTTTGGCAGAGAATTTTCTAACATCCCGTCTTGCTACTTGCTCACTCATACCTACTTCTGCTACTGTTAACCTTGCGGTTTAATTCGGTAGCTATTCTGTTGTTTAATTGTTTAGAGGTTTATTTGTTTCAACGGCTACTGTTTCTTGGTGCCAATAGCCAATAGCCAATAGCTAACAGCTTACTTTTTATTAGAAAATTGATGGCAATTTTAATATTTACCTCTGCTTCTGAATTTGCCTATTTACAATTTCCATCCTACTACCAGAAATCTCCTGTTTACTGAATGCATCACAACTTTTCTTTTATCGTCTCTAAGGTTAAATTATTGAGTGTATCAATCCGTACACTATTTGTTACAAAACCGAACATTAAAGAGGTAACAAAATATTGATAAAAACCTGAAAAACAACAAAAAATAATGTTTGGCCTAAATTTTGTTGTGAAAATAAAAAAAGGGAAAAATATGCTTAACATCAAAACTTCATTTATAATAATTCTTTTATTCCTGTTTGCCACAACTCTTTTTTCACAAGAGGAAATGAAAATATATAAAGCGCATGAACTAGATGATAATCCCCCAAATATTGATGGCGTCTTAACCGATAAAGCCTGGCAAGGCATAAAATGGAAGGATGATTTCACTCAGCGTGAACCTTATGAAGGAAAGCAACCTTCGCAAAAGACCGTATTTAAAATACTCTATGACAATGATTTTCTATACATTGCCATCAGAGCCTATGACAGTAGCCCGGACAGCATAGTTAAAAGACTTTCCCGCCGGGACAATCGTGAAGGAGACAATGTTGGAGTTCACATAGACAGTTACAATGACAACCGCACGGCTTTTGTATTTAATGTTACAGCAGCCGGGGTGAAAAGTGACTGGACCACTACTGAAGACGGCAACAACAGAGATGATAACTGGGACCCTATTTGGTATGTAAAAACAGGCATTGATAGTTTAGGGTGGACGGCTGAAATGAGAATACCCTTTACTCAATTAAGATTTAGTAAAAAAGGGCAACAAAAATGGGGATTACAAATCAGGCGACATATCTACAGATATGATGAAGAAGTACATTGGGAACTCATTCCACAAGATGCCGGAGGATGGGTTAGCCAATTCGGAGTAATGAACGGCATGGATAACATAAAACCTCAAAAGGAAAAATCTATTACTCCTTACACTGTGGCAAAATTAGAGCGTTTTAAAGCAGACCCGGAAAACCCTTTCCAATCTTCAGGACAGACAAAAAACTTAAATGCCGGACTGAACGCAAAATTCGGCGTAACCAACAACCTAACAATGGACGTAGCAGTGAATCCGGATTTTGGCCAGGTGGAAGCAGATCCTTCCCAGGTTAATCTTTCTGCCTATGAAACTTACTTCAGTGAAAAAAGGCCATTTTTCATTGAAGGCAGCAACATAATGAACTTTAGGCTCATGCAATTTGGCGACTTCATGTCGGACAATCTTTTTTATTCAAGACGGATTGGAAGAGCACCGCATTATAACCCGGATACAGAAAGCGATGAATACATTAAGAAACCTGATAATACAACCATTCTGGGGGCAATGAATTTAACAGGAAAAACCAAAAACGGCTGGTCATTGGGCGTTCTTGAAAGCATGACCCAAAGAGAACAAGCAAAAATCAGCAATGGCAATACATCGCGTTTTGAAACCGTGGAACCTTTGTCTAACTATTTTCTTGGTCGGGTCGAAAAAGACTTCAACAGCGGAAATACACTTCTTGGCGGAATATTTACAAGCACCCACAGAAAAATTGAAGCCGATCATCTCGACTTTCTTCATGATCAGGCATACACCGGAGGTATGAATTTTCAGCATCAGTGGAAAGACAAAAAATACTTTTTTGCGGCAAGAGGAATCTTTAGCCACGTTCGTGGTGAAGAAGAAGCAATTATTAACACGCAGCGCTCATCGGCAAGATATTACCAACGGCCGGATGCATCTCATGTTAGTGTTGACTCTTCTAAAACCTCACTTTCAGGTCATGGCGGCAGTCTTATGTTTGCAAAATTTGGTAAAGGTCACTTTCAGTACGGGGTGTTTTTCAACTGGAAATCCCCGGGCCTTGAACTAAATGACATGGGATACCAGAAAGATGCGGATCAGCTTTCACAACTAGCTTTTGTTAGTTATCAATCGCTCAATCCTTTTAGTGTATTCCGAAGTTTACATGTAAACCTAAATCAATGGCAGATTTGGGATTATGCAGGAACTTCCATGGTAACAGGAGGCAACATCAATATGAATATGAACTTTAAAAATTATTGGGGCGCTGGTTATGGCATCAATTTTAATGCTCCGTCACTTTCCAAAACAAGCCTGAGAGGTGGGCCATATCTAAAAACTCCTGCATCACTAAGTTTCTGGTCTTATGTTAATTCAGACCAACGCAAAAATTTCAGGATTAGCTTCGGTAATAACCAAAGCTGGAGTGAATATGGCCATTCGCATAATAACAACATGTGGGCGGACTTTTCATACCGGCCACATAATACAATTGACATAACTTTAGGACCTTCTCTGAGCCTGAGCAATAACAATCTTCAATATGTCTCTACAAAAGAATACCAGGGAGAAGACAGGTACATAATGGCGGCTATAGACAGAACAACTCTGAGTATGTCATTAAGACTTAATTTCAGCATCACGCCAGATCTATCATTGCAATACTGGGGACAACCGTTTATAGCTACCGGCCATTACAGCAATTTCAAAAAAATTATCAATTCCCGGGCAAATAAATACAGTAACAGATTTACAACTTTCCAGGAAGATCAGATAAATTATTTAGAAAATGACGAAATTTATGAATTTGATGAAAACCGGGATGGCGAAGCAGACTATTCGATTGGAAACCCAAACTTCAAAGTATTTCAATTCAAATCCAACTTTGTAGCAAGATGGGAATATACACCAGGTTCTACATTATTCCTTGTATGGAGCCAGAACAGGGATGATTATATTACAGATGGTCCTTTCCGAATGAAACAGGATTTCAAATATCTGGAAAATATATTTCCTCATAATGCATTTCTAATTAAGTTTACTTATAGATTAGGATTATAAATTTTATGTTAATTTTATAGCTTAATACAATAATTTAAAACACACTATCCCCTAAAAACTAATCTTTATGAAGAAATTATTTTATTTACCAGCC
>CAYFRV010000039.1:3507-16141 GCA_964345495.1 uncultured Bacteroidales bacterium
ACACACTATCCCCTAAAAACTAATCTTTATGAAGAAATTATTTTATTTACCAGCCATTCTGATTTTTATAATAGGCGCTTATAGCTGCTCTAACGAAAAAAATGATCAATCAGGTATTGAAATTGCTATCCTGCATACAAATGATATGCACGCGAAAATCGACAACATGGCAAAACTTGCTGCATATAAGCAAGAAGTTGAAAAGCAATACGACCACGTATTTCTCGTCAGCGCAGGCGACTTATTCAGCGGTAATCCCGTTGTAGATTTTTACAAGAAGAAAGGCTTCCCGATAATCGACCTGATGAACCGCATTGGATACGATTTAACTGCCATTGGGAATCATGAATTTGATTATGGACAAGAAATACTGGCGAAACGGATGAAACAGGCTGATTTTAAATTTATATGCGCCAACATAAACACCGAAAACACAGTCATCCCCCAACCAAAACCCTACGCTGTTCTAAAAACCAATGGAAAAAAACTATTTTTCTTAAGTCTGATTGAAGTATGGAATGACGGACTGCCATCAACACATCCGGCAAAATTAAAAAACATCGAATTTCAAAACCCACTGCAAGTAATAGATAAGTATACAAAGAAAGCAGATGAATACGATGCCTTCATAGGTTTAACTCATTTGGGCAATGAAACGGACAGAGAATTAGCAAAAAAACACCCGGAATTTGACCTGATCATCGGTGGTCATTCTCATTCACTCCTGGATTCTGCTCAAAAAGTGAACAACACTGCGATCACACAGGTTGGAGATGATTTTGAATTTGTTGGAAAAACCGTTCTTTCATTTGAAGACAGCGAGCTGACAAACATTCAAACAGAGGTTATCAACCTAAAAGACTATAAAAAGCAAGATGAAAAAATCGCTTCAATTATAAAAAAATACAACAATAATGATGCATTAAACAAAATTATAGGCAAAGCTGAAAACCCAATTCGTGGAAAAGAAGAACTTGGAGCTCTATTTACAGATGCGCAAATTGAAATGCAAAACCTCGATTTTGCCTTCCAGAATAATGGAGGAATTAGAATTGGAGAAATTCCAAAAGGCGAAATAAAAGTTAAAACTATATATCAACTTGATCCGTTTGGAAATGATCTGGTAAAATTTGATTTGAAACCGGAAGAAATAAAATCGCTATTAAGAAGTGGTTATAAAAGAGGAAATGAACCAAACCTTCAGATTGGCGGAGGAAGCTACACAATCCATTTAAATAATGAAAACGAACTAGAACGCATTACCATTAAAAATGAAGAAGGGGAAAAACTCCATGCAGACTCAACCTATGAAGTGGGTTTAAACAGCTATATCTCTGAAACCTATACATTCGACCATGAAGACAAAGGAGAATCATTGTCCGTCACAACAGCTAAAAATATAATCGATTTTATTGAAGAAAAGGGAACCATTGATTACACTGGCGTTAAAAGAATACATGTAGAAAAGGCAAAATAAACACATCCATATCTAGCAGGATAACACAAAAATGAACATAAATCAGCTAATGAGTAAGCAGTATGTACTCTACTGCAGGTAGTGAATATAGAATAAACAATGGGTAATAAATAAATTACGCTCCATTATCCAAAAAAAGCATCCCTTAGAAATTTTCAGGGATGCTTTTTTTTGGGACAGGTTAAAAAACCTCTTAGCTGGAAAAATTTAAATCTTATCGGTTTCCACAACCTTAGCCAAAATGTCTGCGTAAGGAATGATCAAATACTTTTTGCCGTCCAATTCAGCTTCTGTTCCGGAAAATTCTTTATAAAGCACATAGTCGCCAACTTCAATGGCGGAGTTTTCAATTTCACTTGTCGCAATAACTTTTGCCATTTTTTTCTTCTCTTTAGCAGAATCCGGAATAATGATTCCGCTTGCGGTCTTTTGTTCTCCTTCTTCTTCATTCAGATCAAGAAGGACATGTTCGTTTAGTGGTTGTAATTCTTTCATTTTTAACTTTTTATTAAATTAGACATTTTATTGTTATGCTTGAATTCCTAACATCTCATTTATTTTAGAACGATTGAAACCAACTATAATCTTACCGTTGATTTCAGTTTGCGGCACTCCCTGTTGCCCACTCTTCCTCACCAATTCCTGTGCCATTTTTTGATCTTTGGATACATCGATATCCCTGAAAGGAATTTGATTGCGTTTCAGGTAATCTTTTAATGTATTGCAATGCGGACAGGTTGGCGTACTGTAGACAATCACCCTCTTTTGTTCGGCATTTCCTTTTTTCTCTCCTGAATAAACGGAATGCTGAAAAAATGAAATTAAATATTCCCCGGACTGACAACCTTTAACTGTTTGTTTCAATGCCTCTTTTTCAAATTCCAACAGTGCCGGTGCAGTTTGAATTTCATACTTTGAATGAATATCTCTGATACTATTAACATCCGCAGTTAAAATAACACCTGCTTCTTCAATTTTATTCGTCACAGTCCTTATGTTTTCATAGGCACAGTCACTCTTTTCATTTCCAGACTTATAAAGCAACAAATAAAGTTGATCATGTTTTGAAAGATGATTTTTAAATTCATCATACCCTTGTATCTCAATCATTTTCATAATTTAAAAATTTATTACAATAATACATATCTCCATATTTACATATTTTATGCCAAAAACATAACTGGTTAATTGTGCCTCTAACAAAACTCACTTTAAACTGAAATAAACCTGCTCACACTTTATTCTGACAAAAACTAATCGGCTGTTGTTTAGTGAGTTAACCAACCTTCAGGGAAATTCCGATAGCTATCGGAAAAAGGGCAGCGAGCAGGCTATATTGTGTTTTCTTAGAACTACTAAATACATGAAATTTTGTCAGACATATTTTTTTTTATTTTTGATTAAACATATCCGTCATTTAAATAGTTAATAAAGATAAAAAAGGAGTTTAAAATGAGTTTAAAAAACATAAAAATCATCAACTTAGTCCATAAAGATTTTGAAGATCTTGAATTATGGTATCCGGTACTGCGGCTGCGCGAAGAAGGAATCACAGTTCATATAGCAGGTGAACAAGCCGGAAAAACTTACTATGGTAAAAATGGACTGCCGGCAGAAGCTGACATTGGTTTTTCTGAGATGAACCCGGAAGAATATCACGGTTTGTTGGTTCCCGGCGGTTGGGCCCCTGACAAACTTCGCAGATACAAAGAAATTACAGACTTTACAAAGTCTATAAACGAACAGGAAAAGCCAATAGGAGAAATTTGTCATGCAGGATGGGTACTGATCTCTGCTGATATTCTAAAAGGAAAAAGAGTCACAAGTACAAAAGGTATAATGGATGATATGAAAAATGCCGGAGCAATATGGAGCGACGAGCCGGTAGTTATTGATGGCAACATTGTGTCCAGCAGAAAACCTATTGATCTGCCCATTTATATGAAAACATACATTGACCTATTGCACAGAACATACAACAAGTAAGAAAATTGATGGCAATTTTTAAATTTACCTCTACTTCTGAATATCCAAACAAAGCTACAAAGGGGTCTGTTATTTTTCTTTCAAAACTGAATAGATTGAATTTTTCACGCAATACCTGTAAAGCCAGCTATATTCAAC
Organism: uncultured Bacteroidales bacterium; assembly: GCA_964345495.1. Lineage (GTDB taxonomy): Bacteria > Bacteroidota > Bacteroidia > Bacteroidales > UBA12077 > JAGXLC01. The sequence goes on from CAYFRV010000039.1 coordinate 7,109, forward strand.
TCTAATTGAAAGCTTTTCTTCAATTGCAACCTGTAACTGCTCAATAGTGGTAATTTTTTTTCTGCTTGCAATACGCTTTATTGAAGAGCGATATTTGTCTAATTTAGATTTCCTTCTTTTATCGTATTTATAATTAAGCAATTCATCAAGTCCCCTTTTTGTGTATATCCGAACCCAATCCGCTATGGTATCCTCATGAATATCAAGCAATCGGGTAATATTATCGTTACTTTGCCCATCATTGCGCAGTAGAATACAATAAACACGTTTAAGAAGATTTTTACTGTCCTGATTTTCATGGACAATCCTCCGCAAACGTTGCTCCTGTTTTTTTGTTAAGTTAATGTGATAGGCCATGTGAAATTAATAACATGGCTTAAATTTATGGAATAAAAGACAGAATGTCAAATGATAAGCTGGGCAAGCGACTTATATCGCACCGCTCAACCGCCTACCCTTGCTTCCTTCCGGACCTGGGGGAGTTCAGCGGGAGCTGGTCGTATAAGACTTGCCCAGGGATTGCAAAAATAGAAAATTAAATTTTAATGACAAATCATTCACTAATAAAAATCAAAAATTCTATATTTGCTTTGTAACCAAAAACTATAGCCATGGAAACACAACAACCTACAGAAAATCAAACTAATGCCAGTCAGGGAAACACTTATATAAAAAGTGCAATGACTTTTGGGCTCATCACTGGCCTTCTTTTAGTTATTTACACTTTACTTCTTTATATGACAGACAATTTTGTTTCCAAAAACACTTTTCTGGGACTTCTTCAATGGGTTATATTAACTGGTGGTTTGTACTACGGAATAAAAAATTACAGAGATCAATATTCCGAAGGATACATAACTTATGGCAGGTCACTTGGCCTTGGAGTGCTGATCAGTGTTTTCGTCGGAGTTATTGTTGGCATATTCACCTACTTGCTATATACCGTAATTGATCCGGAATTATTGGAAAAAAGCATAAAAGTGGCACAGGAAGAAATGTTAAAAGCCGGAATGTCTGAAGAAAGAGTCGAAACTGCAACAGAAATGCAGCGTACTTTTACTTCTCCTACAATAATGCTGTTCTCATCGGTATTCTCATTTGCTTTTATCGGAACCATTATATCATTAATCGTTTCCATCTTTACAAAGAAAGAAAAACCAATCTTTAATCAATAAGCATAAAACCAATTTGAATGGATATTACTGTATTAGTTCCACTATATAATGAAGTAGAATCTCTAGAACCATTAGCTCACTGGATAGCTCAGGTAATGAATAAAAATCAGTTTCAGTATGAAATCATTTTTGTTGATGACGGAAGCGTTGACAGCTCATGGGAAAAGATTAAACAACTGAAACAAAAAAATCCAAATATAAGAGGATTGAGTTTCAGAAAAAACTATGGAAAATCTGCTGCGCTCCACATGGGTTTTAAGGAAGCACAAGGTGAAGTCGTTATCACTATGGATGCAGATTTACAAGATAGCCCCGAAGAAATACCGGAATTATACAGGATGATACAGGAAGATGATTACGATATGGTTTCCGGGTGGAAAAAAAAGCGGTTTGACAGAATAACTAAAACCATTCCCAGTAAATTCTTCAACAAAACTGCCCGTATAGTCACAGGGATTAAATTACATGACTTCAACTGCGGACTGAAAGCATACAAAAATGAAGTCGTCAAAAGCATTGAAGTTTATGGTGAAATGCACAGGTACATTCCTGTAATTGCTAAAAGAGCAGGATTTACAAAAATCGGGGAAAAAGTTGTCACACATCAAAAGCGTAAATTTGGGGTAACCAAATTCGGAATTGATCGGTTTATAAAAGGGTTCCTGGATTTAATGTCGATTACCTTTATTACAAAATTCGGGAAACGTCCTATGCACTTGTTCGGAACCATAGGTACAGCAATTTTTACAATTGGTGTTTTAGCAGCTATCTGGCTGGGCGGAACTAAATTATACTACTTAAATCACAATATTCCGGCAAAATTAGTGACTGAAAGTCCGTATTTCTATATTGCTCTAACATGTATGATTATTGGAACACAGCTTTTCGTTGCGGGATTCCTCGGTGAATTGATCTCGCGAAGCAGCGACCGCAGAGATCAATATCACCTGCAAGACAAATTGGATTAAAAAAAGAAAAATTTTTAAGTTTAAACAATTAGCCAGTATTAGCGAAATAAGGTACGATATTTGCTAAAACAAAGAAAAAAAACAAAAATGAGCAGACTTACAAGATCAACAAACCCTGCTTTGACCAAAGAAATGTTTAAGGCTCAAAGCAGCGCTTCGACTCAGGCTGAAACAATGACCATCGAAGGTACAGTCAACAAAACATTAATTATGTTTTTGTTATTAGCTGTTGGAGCTTATTATACATGGCGGTTGTTTTTTAATGCGGCTACTCCTGAAGCAGGTGCATCTGCTGTGGTAACCTGGATTGCCATTGGGGGAATAGGAGGATTTATAACTGCTTTGATCACCATTTTTAAAAAAACATTGGCTTCTATAACAGCTCCAATTTATGCTGTTCTCGAAGGACTTTTCATAGGCGGATTATCAGCTTTTTTTGAAGCCCGCTTTCCGGGAATTGTAATGCAGGCTGTGGCACTAACTTTTGGCGTATTGCTTGTCCTTTTGGCAGCCTACAAAAGCGGAGTGATTAAAGTGACACAAAAATTTCGTGCTGGCGTAGTTGCGGCTACAGGCGCCGTTTTCTTAGTATATTTATTATCAATGATCCTTCAGCTTTTTGGAGTTCAAATTGCCTTGTTTCAACCAACTTTATTAGGAATCGGAATAAGTGTGGTTATTGTAATCATTGCCGCGCTTAACCTCGTATTGGATTTCGATTTTATATACAGAGGTGCGCAGGCAGGCGCTCCAAAACACCTGGAATGGTTCGGAGCCTTTGGATTAATACTTACTTTGGTTTGGTTATATATTGAAATACTAAGGCTTCTCTCTCTAATAGCCGGTAGAGACTAAAGCACGCGTAAATACTGACAATCCTCATTTCGACAATTCTGAGAAATGAGGATTTTTATTTTAAATTTGCAGCAAAATAATCATTAAAATAATTCCTATGGGTTCGCTAGAAGAGTATTTCGAAAAATTCAGAAAAAACACCATTGGTTATAATTCAACCTTTGAATCTCCTTATGGAACAAAAAATTTGATATATGCAGATTGGCTGGCTAGTGGAAGACTGTACCATCCAATTGAGAAAAAAATCCAGGAAGACTTTGGCCCTTTCGTTGCAAATACACACACAGAAACAAGTGAAACAGGGGTACGAATGACCCAGAGTTACCACCATGCTCAGCAAATCATAAAAAAACACGTCAATGCAGGACCAAATGATGTGATCATCAGCGATGGCTCAGGTATGACCGCAGTAATTAACAAACTTCAAAGAATATTAGGATTGAAAGGCTGCGGAATGCTTAAGAACAAAGATTGCCTGAGAGAAGCCGAAAAACCTGTTGTGTTTGTCACTCACATGGAACACCATTCAAATCATACATCATGGCTTGAAACCATGGCTGATGTTGTTCTCCTCGAACCCGATGAAAACCTTTTGGTAGATACAAAAGATCTTGAGCAAAAACTTGAAGTTTATAAAGACCGAAAATTTAAAATAGGAAGTTTTTCAGCCTGCTCAAATGTCACGGGTATCCGGCCTCCTTACTACAAACTGGCAAAAATAATGCACCAACATGGAGGTTTAGCTTTTGTCGATTTTGCAGCATCAGCTCCTTATGTAGACATTGATATGCATCCCGAAGACCCGGAAGAAAAACTCGATGCCATATTTTTCTCCCCTCATAAATTTTTAGGTGGCCCTGGCTCATCCGGAATTATGGTATTTGATAAAAGACTATATCGCACCCCCGTTCCTGATAATCCGGGCGGTGGAACTGTTGACTGGACAAACCGGTGGGGCGAATATAAATTTGTAGACGATATAGAAGCCAGAGAAGATGGTGGTACACCAGGATTTTTACAAGTAATTAGAGCAGCTCTCTCTATTAAATTAAAAGAGCAAATGGGTACCGAAAACATTGAGGCTAGAGAAAAAGAACTTGTACAACTAGCCTTTCAGGAATTAAGAAAAATACCAGGAATAAAATTACTGGCTGACAACGTTGAAGAAAGATTAGGTGTTATAAGTTTCTACCACGAAGGCATACATTTTAACTTGCTTGTAAAACTACTCAATGACCGCTATGGAATTCAGGTAAGAGGCGGTTGTGCTTGCGCCGGAACTTATGGCCACTATCTGTTAAATGTAACATACAAAGACTCAAAACACATTACAGACCTTATAAATCACGGCGACCTGTCACAAAAGCCGGGGTGGGTAAGATTATCCCTCCACCCTACTATGAAAGACGATGAGGTTTACTATTTTGCAAATGCACTGAAAGAAATCATAGAAAATATTAACGATTGGGAAAAAGATTATTCTTACAATAAACATCTCAATGAATTTGTGCATAATAGTTTTCAGCCTTTTGATACAGAAAAATGGTTTGAAATGGAATAAATTTAAATTTCAGCGAAAAGTAAAAAACAAATATAATTTTTTGATATTTAAATAATCCTGTGTATTTTTGCATTCGCTTTTATTGAAAATAGAACTTAAAAGAAAAGATATAGAGATGAAAAAAGACACACATCCAAAAAATTATAGAGTAGTTGTTTTTAAAGACATGTCAAACGAAGAAACATTCATGTCCAAATCTACTGTTGAAACAAACGATACAATTACAATGGACGATGGGAAAGAATATCCTTTAGTTAAACTGGAAATTTCAAATACCTCTCATCCTTTTTACACTGGTAAGAGAAAGCTTATTGACAGCACAGGAAGAGTAGATAAGTTTATGAATAAGTATAAAAAACATTACGAAAAAAAGAAAAAATAGATTTTTTTGCGGTTTTACAAAAAGAGCTCTGATAAAAATCGGGGCTCTTTTTTATTTATTATATTTGTCATAACTGAAAGAAATTTATCATAAAATATTAAAATATATGAAAGTCCGTTTTTTTTTACTTAATACGCAATTAACATTCAGAAATTCAATTATTTTGCCACTAATTTAGGTACAAAAACGGATAACCATTAAAATATATTTTCAGCATTCAACAAACATGTGATTAATAAGTAAAATACAAGCACATGAATTATATTTTATTTGACGATTATAGTTGGGACAATCTTCTTCCGCTAACATTCACAAGACCCACATCAGAAATCCGAGTGGGAATTTTGACCATAAAAGAAAAGTGGGAAAAATATCTGAAAACTACTTGTTCTTATATTACAGCAGAATATCTTTCCGATAAATTTCCCCTGAAACAGGATCAATACAATATCCTGATAAATGGTTCCATACTACCGAATGATAAATTATTCAATGAAATTGAAGCATTAAAACCAGGTCAAACCCTGGTAAGTGGCAATGATATCCTGGCTGGATACCTGAAAAAAAATGAAATTGAAGCATTCAGAAAAAAAGAATTAAGAGAGATAGAGATAAAAGAATTTAAAGGCAACGTCATAAAAATCAATTATCCATGGCATATATTTCAACAAAACGGAGATGCAATAAGCCAGGATTTCAAATTACTAACAAATGGTCGTGAGTCTGCTCCAATTAGCGAAACAAATAAAACAGCAGGCGAAGAAAATATTTTTATTGAGGAAGGAGCAACAGTTGAATTTACAACTCTAAACGCATCAAAAGGCCCGATATACATAGGAAAAGATGCTGAAATAATGGAAAATACAGCAATAAGAGGCCCTTTTGCAATGTGTGAGCATGCAGTTGTAAAAATGGCTGCAAAAATATACGGACCCACTACACTTGGCCCTTATTGCAAAGCTGGCGGAGAAATTAACAATTCCGTTTTTATAGGATATTCAAACAAAGCACATGACGGATTTCTTGGTAATTCTGTGATTGGGCAATGGTGCAATTTAGGTGCGGATACAAATAATTCTAATCTAAAAAACAATTATGCAGAAGTAAAGCTTTGGAATTATGTCGAATCCCGCTTTGTTAAAACCTCATCACAGTTTTGCGGTCTAATAATGGGTGATCACTCTAAATGCGGCATAAACACAATGTTTAACACAGGTACTGTGGTAGGAGTTAATGCGAATATTTTCGGCGAAGGTTTTCCCCGAAATTTCATTCCTTCATTTTCATGGGGTGGAACAAAAGGCTTTAAAGTTTATAAGCTGAATAAAGCTTTAGAGGTAGCCGAAACTGTAATGAAAAGAAGAAACATAACGCTTGATGACACCGAAAAAAAGATTTTATCCGACATTTATAATCTAACAGAAAAATACAGAAATTTCTAAACAGGTTAACCTTATCCCCCTTTCTTTAAAAAACCAAATGGTTTTTACTTCAATTTCATTAATTTTGGCACAACAATTGACAATCCATTAACTCAAAACTGGCATTGTAAAAGATGTCAATTTGACAGAAACTAATTAAGATACCAGAGAGGAAAAATTAATTATGAGTTGGAAAAAAGATTTAAAAATTAACATGGACGATTTACTCATGCAGGAAGATTCAAACCAAAAATCAGAATTTATACCATTAATAACAGACGAAGAAGAAGATTCATTAAGTAAAATAGAAGTTCCCGAAACCATTCCAATACTTCCATTAAGAAATACAGTGCTTTTTCCGGGGGTGATTCTTCCCATAACAGTGGGTCGTGAAAAGTCACTGAAACTTATTGATGATGTTTATAATAATGAAAAAGTTCTGGGAGCTGTTTCACAAAAAGACCCCGCCATAGAAAATCCCGGATTTGATGATCTCTACAAAACAGGGACAATTGCCCAGATCATAAAAATACTGGAAATGCCGGATGGCAGCACTTCAGTAATTATCCAGGGGAAAAAACGCTTTCAACTTGATGATATGGTTGAAAGCGAGCCTTATGATCAAGGGAAAGTTACAGAGCTGGAAGAAGCAAAAAAAGACGCCTCAGGAAAAGAATTCGAAGCGATCATTGGGTCGTTAAAAGACTTATCCCTGAAAATCATCAATTTATCAAGCAACATACCACAAGAAACTTCATTCGCTGTTAAAAATATTGAAAACTCTACGTTTCTGATCAATTTTGTCTGCTCAAACAGTGACATTGAGCTTCAGGACAAACAAAACCTGCTCGAAACAGCCAATCTTAAGGACAGAGGCCTGCAGTTGCTGGAGCATCTTACAAAAGAAGTCCAGATGCTCGAATTAAAAAGCGATATCCAGTCAAAGGTGAAAACGGACATGGATAAACAGCAACGCGAATATCTGTTACAACAACAGATGAAAACCATTCAGGACGAGTTAGGCGGAAGTGCTTTAGAGCAGGAAATTGAGGAACTAAAAGAAAAAGCAAAGAAAAAGAAATGGTCAAAAGAAGTTGAAGATGTATTCAATAAAGAACTGGATAAGCTGCAAAGACTTAATCCTGCGGCAGGGGAATATTCTGTTCAAATGAATTATTTAAACACCTTGCTTGAATTGCCATGGAATGAGTTTACTGAAGACAACTACGACCTGAAGAGAGCAGAGCGCATATTAGACGAAGATCATTTTGGTCTGGAAAACGTAAAAGACAGAATCCTTGAGTATCTGGCCGTTCTTAAGCTTAAAGGTGACCTGAAATCGCCAATTCTTTGCCTGTATGGACCTCCGGGAGTTGGAAAAACTTCTTTAGGTAAATCAATTGCCAGAGCATTAGGCAGAAAATATGTCAGAATGTCTTTAGGTGGATTGAGAGACGAAGCAGAAATAAGAGGGCACAGAAAAACTTACGTCGGTGCTATGCCCGGCAGGATCATTCAAAATATAAAAAAGTCCAAATCTTCAAACCCTGTGTTTGTCCTTGATGAAGTAGATAAGGTAGGTAGAGATTTTCATGGGGATCCATCTTCTGCATTACTGGAAGTGTTGGACCCTGAACAAAACACGTCTTTTTACGACAATTTCCTGGAAGTTGAGTACGACTTATCAAATGTAATGTTCGTTGCTACGGCTAATACTGTTGAATCGATCAGCCCAACGCTCCGAGACAGAATGGAAATGATCGATGTAAGTGGCTACATTATTGAAGAAAAAATTGAAATCGCTAAAAGACATCTGGTACCCAAACAATTGGAAGCTCATGGGCTAAAAAGGAATCAAGTAACCTTCACAAAAAAAGTATTGGAATACATTACTGAAAATCACACCCGTGAATCAGGTGTAAGAACCCTTGACAAAACCATTGCTAAGATAATCAGAAATATAGCAAGGGAAATTGCTTCGGAAGGTACTCATACCAAAAAATTAACCATTGAAGATATCCATAAAATACTGGGGCCACCGGAATATTTCAAAGAGAAATACCAGGGAAATGAATTCGCGGGTGTTGTTACAGGACTGGCATGGACTGCAGTAGGAGGCGAAATTATGTTTATTGAAAGTAGTCTGAGCAAAGGAAAAGGAAAACTGACCCTAACCGGAAATCTTGGTGAGGTAATGAAGGAGTCGGCAACAATTGCCCTGGAATATATTAAGGCTCATGCAGAAAATATCGGAATTGATGAAAATGTTTTTGATATTTGGAATGTCCACATTCACGTTCCTGAAGGAGCAATTCCAAAAGACGGACCATCAGCGGGAATTTCAATGGCTGTTTCACTGGCTTCTATATTCACACAACGAAAAGTAAAGAAAAACATAGCCATGACAGGTGAAATAACTTTAAGAGGAAAAGTTCTACCTGTGGGGGGGATTAAAGAAAAGATACTTGCTGCCAAAAGATCGGGAATCAACGAAATCATTATTTCAGAAGAAAACAAAAAAGACTTAGAAAAAATCAAAGATATCTATCTTAAAGGACTTACTTTCCATTATGTTTCAAACATCATGGAAGTACTTGACATCGCATTGCTGAAACAAAAGGTCAAAAACCCGATGAATCTAAAGGAGCAGGGAGCTGCTAAGCAGTAGCAG
>CAYFRV010000040.1:0-8587 GCA_964345495.1 uncultured Bacteroidales bacterium
TTTAATTGGTAGTAAAAGAAGCTGAATTATTACAGAAAGGTACTAATTTTTTAACATTTTAACGGAGGTAAGTTTGTATCAATAAAAGAGGCCGTCTAAAAAGCAATTAAATAAGATTTTCAGCAAATCTACAGAAACGACTTTTTGGACAGCCTCTTATCCTTTATAACTCTATTTGATTTATGCGTCTATATTTGCGTACTTAGCATGTTTTTGAATGAACTCTCGTCGCGGCAGGACATCATCGCCCATAAGCATTGAAAAAATCCGGTCAGCTTCGGCAGCGCTTTCTATTGTAACCTGCCTTAGTTTCCTAAATTCAGGATTCATGGTAGTCGTCCATAATTGTTCAGAATTCATTTCACCTAAACCTTTATAACGTTGAATACTTACATTTGCTTCCTTTCCTTTTCCCAGCTCATCAACAACCTGTGCGCGTTCTTCCTCATTCCAGCAATATCTGGCTGTTTTTCCTCTTCGTATTTGATAAAGCGGAGGAGTTGCAATATATATGTAACCGTGTTTTACTAATTCAGTCATGTAACGGAAAAAGAAAGTCATAAGCAATGTTTCTATATGACTTCCATCTACATCCGCATCACACATAATTATAATTTTATGATACCTAAGCTTTTCAATATTTAAAGCCTTGCTATCTTCATCTGTTCCAACCGATACACCAAGAGCAGTGTAAATATTTTTAATCTCCTCATTTTCAAATATTTTTGTTCTTAGCGCTTTTTCTACATTCAATATTTTTCCGCGAAGCGGTAAGATAGCCTGAAAGCGTCTGTCTCTACCTTGTTTGGCGGTACCTCCTGCTGAATCACCCTCAACCAGATACATTTCTGTTTGTGAAGGATCACTGTTTGAGCAGTCAGCCAATTTCCCGGGTAAACCGGAACCTGTCATAACATTTTTACGCTGAACTATCTCCCGTGCTTTCTTAGCTGCATTTCTGGCCTGAGCTGCAGTAATAACCTTATTTACGATGGTTTTTGCATCCTTGGGATTTTCTTCAAGGTAATTATTCAATAATTCGCTGGTAGCCTGATCCACTGCTCCGGTAACTTCAGAGTTTCCAAGCTTCGTTTTTGTCTGACCTTCAAACTGAGGTTCCTGAACTTTCACTGAGATAATTGCTGTCAAACCTTCACGGAAATCATCACCGGCTATATTAAATTTTAATTTGGAAAGCATTCCCGACTTATCGGCATAATTTTTAAGCGTTCGGGTCAGGCCTCTTCTGAACCCGGCCAAATGAGCTCCTCCTTCAATTGTATTGATATTGTTTACATAAGAATGCAAATTCTCAGCAAAGGAATTATTGTATTGCAGGGCTATTTCAACAGGAATATCATTTTTCTTCGTTTCCATATAAATGGTATCCTCAATGATCTTATCCCTGGTAGCATCCAAAAACTCAACAAACTCTTTCAATCCTTCCTCAGAATAGAAACTATCATGAATATATTCGCCACCATTTCCATTTTCTTCTCTTTCGCGCTTGTCAGTAATATTCAAGCGAATGCCTTTATTAAGGAAAGCTAACTCTCTCAATCTTGAAACCAGAATCTCATATTTAAATTCCCGTTCCACGAATATTTCCTCGTCTGGCTTAAATGTTATAATCGTACCTGTTTTATCGGTTTCCCCATACTCCTGAATTTCACCAAGGGGCTTGCCTTTTTCGTATTCCTGAAAATATATTTTGTTATTTCGGTGAATTTCTGCTTTTAAATAACCGGAAAGCGCATTCACACATGAAACACCAACTCCGTGTAAACCACCGGAGACTTTATAAGAATCTTTATTGAATTTTCCACCGGCATGCAGGACAGTCATGACCACCTCAAGTGCCGATTTCCCTTCTTTTTCATGATAATCAACAGGAATACCCCGTCCATTATCCATTACCGAAATTGAATTATCTTCATTTATTATGACTTCGATAAAGTTAGCATGTCCTGCCAGAGCCTCGTCAATAGAATTATCTATCACTTCATAAACCAGGTGATGCAAACCTCTTTCGCTTACATCGCCGACATACATTGCCGGACGCTTACGCACAGCTTCCAAACCTTCCAGCACTTGTATGCTACCAGCAGAATAATCCTGCAAATTAATGTTTCCCAATTCTTTACCTTTATTGTCCTTTTCTATTTTACTCATTTAAATCCTTTTTTAACTTAATTTGTAAAACACTAATAATCAATCATATATAATTTTTAACTTATATGTAAATTTAATAAAATTAAGTTGGATTATTGACATAAATCCCGCATAAATTCTCAGTATTTTCGGCACATTTTCAAGGAATTAACAATTTAGAATAAATACTAATAAATTAATTCAAATAAAAATTGCCAAAAGCATATAATTTCAAAACGGGAAAGAGAAAACACTCCAATTCTTAGGCGAATTAAAATGCATAAGTAATACCCAGAAATGCTTGCAGTCCATAAACCGGGTAATTATTCCATTTATTATAATTATCAGCAAGTAGATTTCTGAAATCCAGGTATCCTGAAAGCACTTTTGAATATCTGTATTCAAGCCCAAAATTTACATCAACATATCCGTCAAGTTCTTTGGCAGTTTCGGTTTCGATACTTCTAACCCATCTTTTCCCGGAAAAATAAATATCGGTTTGAAGCAGGATCTTATTCCTCAAATTATATTTTCCAGTAAGAGTCAGGTCAAAAGAAGGTTTATGCCAGGGTTTAGGCGCAATACCATTTTCCTCATCGCTGTAAAAAGTATACTGATACAAATTTCCTTCTGCCCTTAACGTTAATTTTTCAGACATATCGAAAGAAATCTCTCCAAAAAGGTTCATTACTTCTCCTTCATAATAAGTCACATCAAACTGATTTGCCGCACTATCCGTAGCCATAATATTCCGCGTAAAAAAATGCATATTATCAAAAAAGCTATAATTTAGCTTAACATTATAAAAAGTTGAAGAGCTTAAATTTCCTTTCAATCCGGCGAAAAAGATCATTTTATAATTCGTATTCGCCACATTCAATCCCGGTAAAACAAAAGGATTATTTTTTGTAACCGCCTGATATGAATTCAATTGTATTTTACCATCAACTCCTGCATAGGGAATAACATAATGTTCAACAATGTTATATTCCATGCGGGCAACCGGGTAAAAACGGGCTTTTGTGTTGCCGTCAGCAACTTCGGCTATAAAGTTTACTCCACCCTGAATGCGCCATTCGTCACCAAATTTACCAATCCATGGATTAAATTCATAAAGCGTGTTGCTAACCGTATCCAGAGACGAGTTCTGTTTCACACTCGTAAAACCCGTATTCAAGCCAATAATATTATTTTCATAATACTTGTCAAATTCACCGTATAGCTGAAATCTATTCTCTGTGGTATTAAAGTGATCTTCTACATAATTATAATCAAAATCAATATCGTAATTCAAATGGGCCGAATCCACATAAGTTGTTTTGTAATCAGCAGAGAAGTTTAACCTTAAAAAGTTCTGTTTTATATCGGCTTTATCACTTTTTTCAAAAGTAGTATCTATATCTGTGTTGTATCCGTAAAAATAACGCGTGTTTCTGTCAAGTCCGGCATCTGCAGAAAGAACGGAGTTGTCAAAAAACTTTTCGCCAAACAATTTAAGCTGGTTATCGCTATACCCCGCGTAATTCCTGTCTCCATTATCAAGCGTTACCTTGCCACCGGAGGAATGATGATTAAAATAAGCTCCATAAGCATGCTCTTTAGAACGTTTATTCATCAGATGCAATTCTATCTCAGGTGAAATCTTCGAACCCAGGCCAAGCTTAATGTAATTTCCATATAGCTCAGTGAGGGGCTCACCAACCATTCTGGCTGCGGGAATAGGGTTTACTTCAAAATCGGTATCTATCCGTTTGGGTAAGAGATAGTAATCAAATCTTACATCTGTTTGAGTTGTATCGGTAATTTCAGGCAACTCACTTATTTTATAGGCATTGCCCATTTTAGGTTGATAGGCTTTGACAACCTGTACTTGTTTATCTATTTTTTCTTCCTGCGCTGCCATGTTTAAGGCAATTGTTAACAGAAAGAGAAGCAATAATGTGTGCTGAATGATTTGTTTTAACATATCCAATACGAATCGTTTTTACGTTGCTAGTTGATTTCTATAGGCTCTTCAGTTTTTTCGCCTTCTCCGCCCATATCAATTTCCATCTCTTCATCAATGGTATCAGTTTTTATATCTTCTGTTTCTTTCAACTGATCGTACTTTTCTTTTGCCAGATCAATAATTTCATCTTCCTCAGAAACGGGCGTATAGTTGTCGATAATACTTTTTAATGTATGTTTAGCCTGAAAATTATCGCCAATAGCTTTGTAAACATCAGACAAAAGCAGGTAGCTCTTGGCTTTCCAATGTTCCTGTGAAGAATTCTGCTGAACGAAATCAAATATTTCATTCTCTGCAACCTCATATTCTTGTTTTTTATAATAAATCTGTGCTATCCTGTATTTAGCTTCGGCTCCTTCTTCACTATTGACTTCATCACCTATTAGTCTGAAATTCTTCATTGCGAGGTCATAATTTTCCTGAAAGAAATAGGATTTCCCTTTTATATAATTGGCCTCACGTTTTTCCCTGCTGTTTATTTTCTCTGTATGAAGTACTTTATCCGCTGCCTTTAAGGCTTTATTGTATTCTTCCTGTTGGAAATACATTCTCATTAATCCTGTTCTTGCTTTTATCAGATTCCGATGTACTTCAGCAATTTTTTCCATTCGTTTGTAAGATTCAATGGCTTTATCAATATTTTCTTGCCTCCTGTAAATTTCCATTGCCGATGAAAGCGCTTGTTCTGTAAATGCATTATTGGTTTTTTCCAGAACAAATTCATAATGCTCTAATGCATCTCCAATTTCACCATTTTTCTCATAGCAATCAGCTATGTAAAAATGGGCATCAACAACAAAATTGCCATTTTCAAAATTTGAAAGATAGTTTTTAAGAGATTGAAAAGCTTCATCACAGCCTTTATCCATATAAACTTTTTCAGCGGAGGCAAAAGTCAAGGAATCCTTTTCACTCGCACTAACTTTTGTGTCACTATCGAGTCCTTCAACATAAGAAAAATATTCATCCACGTTATTTCTGTCAAGATAGATGTTTTTTAATCCTTTTAACGCATTTTTGGCTTCTCTTGTATTGGGGTATTCAGCTACAACACGCTTATAATATTTCATAGCCTCATCATTGTTGTCTGAATTGTAAGAAATCAATCCCATTTCCACCAAAGCCTTTTTGACATATTCACCCGAAGAATAATTTTCTATTATCTGTCCAAAATATGATTTAGCCTCAGAGGGCTTTTCCATATTCACATAACTTTTCCCCAACTCAAAGTAAGCATTATTTAGGAAATCTGATTCAGGATAATCTTCGAGAAGCCGTTTCAGGGAACGTATTTTCTTTTCCGGCCTTTCCAATAAACCTAGTGCAACAGCACGCTGATACAAGGCATAATCCTGGTCTCTCAATTCCAAATCAATTGCTTTATCGTAATATTCAACAGCCTGCCAAAGGCTACGTCTCATGAAATAACAATCTCCTAAACGGTTATAAGTGTCTGCAAGATACTCTGATTTTTCTTCTTTTGTAAGATTCACATATTTTCTGAACCACTTAATCGCCTCTGAATATTCCTCCTGCATATAATGGGCATAGGCAATATTATAATGTGCTTTGGTATAAACTTCTGAACTGAATGCCCCGGGAGACATAATAAAATTGTTTAAACTTTCAGAAGCCTTTTGGAACTGTTGTAGTTGATATAATGCTTCTCCTCTCCAATAATATGAAAGTGCAGTGATATGTTTATAATATCCTTTATATTCCAGGGATTTACTCAGTGCATCAACTGCCTTTTTGTAATGGCGATTGTTATAAAGCTCGAGCCCCCGATAATAAGCCACTTTCTGGTATGCTTTTTTAAGTGATTCATCTTTATCGCCAATTTTATCCAGCGATACAAGAGCTTCTTTGTAATTGTTCGTATTCAGATAAGCTTTAACCAAATATCCGTAAGCTTCTTTAATGTTGTCAGCATCGGGGTATTGCTCTATATAGCTTTTAAATGCTTTTACTGCATCATTAAAGGGGGTATTTTTCAGTTGAAATGTAATCTTAGCATAGTTAAACAATGCATTTTGTTTTATTTGCAAATCATGACTGAGCTTTGAGGCAAATTCAAAGGCCAGCTTGGCTTTATTTTTCATGTCCGTGCTCAAATAACAATCAGCCAGGTGGTAATATGCATTCTGAGCTAATTCATCATCCTTATCGGTCACTTTTTCAAAATTTTCTATCGCATCTTCATATTTATCAAGTTTATATGAAACATAACCCAACTGATAATGATCTTCTCTTGAAAGCGAGGAGGCCTTTTCTTTGTGCATATTAAGATAAGTCATCGCGCTATCATACTGCTTCAACTGATAATAGGAATCTCCAATGATTTTGGCAATTTCCGGCAATCGTTTTGCAGAAGCGGATTGTACATATTGTGGAGCATAGTCCGTTACTTTTTCATACCGATCTTGCAAATAATAAATGTGAGTGATGTAATAAGGCATAATTGGTGAAAAAGTATTATTATTTTTTAATGACTGAAATCCTTCCAGGGCTGTCTGGTAGTTTTCATCTTCATAAGCTATATGTGAATAATAGTACATTGCCGGCCCTGAAAACCTTGTGTTTTTATCTTTTATTTCATAAAATGCCTGACTTGCCTTAACCTTATCGTCTATTTTGAAATGACTGTAACCTTTTTTAAAACGATACTCAGCCAATTGTTCTTCAGTTAATTTTTCTTTCTCCAACTTTTCGAACCAATGAACGACCTTTTCATATTCTTCCTGTCTGTATTGAAATCTGCCCATATTAAAATATGCATGGTTAACCCTTGAGCTTTCCGGGTGTTTTGCAATAAATCTTGAAATTAGATGTTCTGCATCTTTATGAAATAATTCTATAGCGCAAATAGCAATATAATATTCTGCATTCGCTCTTAGTTCCGTGTCTTCTGATAAATCGTCCAGTACTTCTGAAAATAACTGCTTAGCAGCAGTATATTTTTCTTTCTCAAATAATTTCAAAGCTTGTTTATATTGGCTGTGCTCAGTGGTATATTCTTTGGTTTCCTGACTAAAACCATCAACGAAACAAGCAAATATTATCAATATCGATATCGAAAGAATCTTTGTGCTAAAACTCATAATTCTGATTTGTTGAATTTTGCTTAAAATTAAGATAATTCTATTAAACGAACATGAATTTTTTTATTCAAAATTCACAACAAACTACAAAAGGCATTTTTTAATAAGAAAGCAATCTTAAAAGCTTGTAAATTTTTCGTTTAATTTTCTCTACTTTTGTAAAAGAACTATATTTTTGTCATAGAACTACCACTTAAGAAAAATATTATGGATCCAGTAATAAAATTTGAAGATGCCAATTTTTATCAAAAAGACAATTTAATTCTCTCCAATGTAAACTTAACAATACAACCTAATGAATTTGTATACTTTATAGGCCGGGTTGGAAGCGGAAAAACCACACTAATCAAAGTAATAAATTTAGAAATCCCGCTCAATGAAGGAGAAGGCTACGTACTGGACTACAACCTAAAAAAACTAAAGAAAAAATATATACCTCAACTCAGAAGAAGGTTAGGGATTGTATTTCAAGATTTTCAGCTTTTAACGGACCGTTCTGTTTATGAGAACCTGAATTTTGTATTAAAAGCCACTGGCTGGAAAAGCAAAGCAGAAATAAAACTAAGGATTGACGAAGTCCTTGAACGGGTGGGACTCACATACAAAGGATACAAAATGCCTCATCAGCTTTCAGGAGGAGAACAGCAAAGGGTGGTTATTGCAAGGGCTTTGCTCAATGACCCGGAAATTATTCTTGCAGATGAACCTACCGGTAATCTTGACCCGGAAACTTCCGAAAATCTTTTACAGCTTCTTAAAGAGATTAATGAAAACGGACGAACCATCATTATGGCAACCCACGATTACGAACTGGTGAAAAAATTTGAAACCCGGACAATCAAATTTGAAAAAGGGAAAGTACAGGAAACAGATAATACCCAGGAAATAGACTTCGATGCCTTATGATTGTAGCCTTTCTTATTAAACTCAGAAGTAGAGGTAATAAATTTAGGCAGATTCAGAAGTAAAGGTAAATTTTAAAATTACCATCATTAAACTAATGAGTCAGCAGTAGGCACTAAGCAGTCAGCAGTGAGAATATGCGGCATATATAGGTTGAATTATTAATTTTAAGGAATTCGCATTTGACCAATCAGATGATTTTCTAGGTCTTAATTTAGATATCCATAATTTTGCAACCTTGTTTTTGGATAATTTTGATTGATTATGGTGTGATAAATCATCGTACAACCCCGTAATAATCTAACAATTAAAATTTTATGTTTCCCTGAAAGCGCCGAGGTAAAGATTTAAAAACCCCGGGCCATTAAAGGCTCGGGGTTTCAATTGTAGCAAGTCGCATCCAACTACCTAGAAACAATATTTA
>CAYFRV010000040.1:8687-12689 GCA_964345495.1 uncultured Bacteroidales bacterium
GGCTCGGGGTTTCAATTGTAGCAAGTCGCATCCAACTACCTAGAAACAATATTTATTCTCCTCAATAATTTTATCTGCAATTCGTCGTCGAGCTTCTTTAATATTGAAAGCAGGCAAGTCCGTAAACTTCATTATAGCTTTTTTATATTTTTCACTCAGGTCTTCTGCTTCAATTGAATATAATGCATCTATTGCGTTCTTCCGGATAACGGAAGAGGCCTCATACATAAATACATCCAACATGTCCTTATATAATTTCAACATGTCATCTTGCTTTAATCCACTTAATTCAAGTTTTTTAACACGCAACATAGCAGACTCTGCAACATACGCCTGGGTGATGACATCAGAAAGGAAGCAAGAAATTTCCTGCTCCATACCAAGTTTTTTGTCAAATTTATCTTTTGCCACCTGAAGCATCAATAAAGCTGTCTTTTTAAAATTCTCTACAAAGTAAGCTTTGTCTTCATAGTAGCCTTTAGACTGAAACTCTTGGTTTATTAAACTATCAAGGTTACTAACAACTTCTTCAGCTTTTCCAAAAACATCAATTTTACCCTTTTTTCCACGCTTAAAAATAGTATCTGTATTCCAAAGTCTGTTGATTTCATTGGTACCTTCAAAAATACGGTTTATGCGGGAATCACGATAAGCTCTGTCAGCAGGCATTTCAGAAGAAAAGCCCATTCCACCCATAATCTGAACAGTTTCATCAACAATATAATCAAGTGCTTCTGAACTAAACACTTTCATCATCGCATCTTCAGCTTCATATTGAATAAAGCCTTCCATACTGGCTTCGCCATACTCTTTTCCCTCGGCAATATATTTCTCCATTGCCTCGTCAATATTCTTACTTATGCGATAAACTGAAGATTCAGTAGCGAATGTTTTAACAGCCTGTTCCCCAAGTTTATGTTTAATGGTACCGAACTCGGAGATCAATTTACCAAACTGCTTACGCTCATTGGCATAATTCACTGAATTACTGACAGCCAGTTTTGCGGCACCTATGACATTACCTCCTAACTTAATACGCCCCATGTGGAGGATGTTCAGTGCTATTCTGAAGCCCTGACCCCGTTTGCCCAGCATATTTTCAGCCGGTACTTTAACATCGTTATAAAAAATCTGTACGGTAGATGAACCCTTAATACCCATTTTGGGTTCTTCCGGGTTAATTACTATTCCTTCACTGTCTTTTTCTACGATGAAAGCACTGAGAATTCTGTCATTTTCAACCTTTGCAAATACCACCTGGATATCTGCAAATCCACCATTAGTAATCCACATTTTCTGGCCATTCAAAATGTAGTGCTTTCCATCCTCGGTTGGCACAGCTTTAGTTTTACCGGCGTTGGCATCAGATCCGGCCCCAGGTTCTGTCAGTGCAAAAGCTGCTGTATATTCACCTGTAGCTAATTTGGGGAGGTATTTTTGTTTCTGTTCTTCGTTTCCGTAGTAGACAATGGGTAAAGTACCAATCCCTGTGTGGGCGGAGTATGCAACAGAGAAAGAATAACCTGCTCCCAGCACTTCGGCAGCTAACATTGAAGTCAGGAAAGATTGCCCAAAACCTTCGTATTCTTCAGGAATAGATATACCAAGAAGTCCTAGTTCTCCAGCTTTTTTCAAAACGCTCTCCATCACTCCTTCTTCTTTGTTATCTATCCTGTCTAAATTAGGAAATACTTCTGTTTCAAGAAAATCCTGGCATGTTTCGCCAATCATCTGTTGTTCTTCATCAAATTCTTCGGGTATAAAAATTTCTTCGGCTTCCGTTTCTTTAACAAGAAATTCTCCGCCTTGTATGTTTAATTCTTTCTTTTCCATATATAATTGTATTTAATTTATAATTTCAAGGATTGCTCAATAAGCTCTGCTATATCGTAATTTTTAATTGTTTCCTCTTTATTTTTATATTTCAGGCCATCTGTCATCATCACCATACAATAAGGGCATGCAGTAACAATGATATCCGCACCGGTATCCAATGCTTCTTCCGTGCGTTCTATAAAGACTTCCTTATCTCCCGCTTCGGCTTCTTTAAACATTTGACCACCACCAGCACCGCAACATAATGCAAAGCTTTTATTACGCTCCATCTCCACTTTCTTTGAAGGAATTGCTTTCAATACACGTCGCGGAGCATCATATTCCTGGTTTGCACGACCCAAATAACAAGGATCATGATAAGTCAATGTATTATCTCTGAAAAAATCTGTATCTAACTTAAGTACGCCATCATCAATAAGTTTTTGCAAAAACTGCGTATGATGCCACACTTCATAGTTTCCTCCAAAATCAGGATACTCATTTTTGAAGGTATTGTATGCATGGGGATCACAGGTTATAATCTTCTTAACCTCGTATCCATTGAAAATTTCAATATTGGTCATTGCCTGCATTTGAAAAAGCATTTCGTTACCGGCGCGTCTTGCCACATCACCGCTCGATGATTCTTCAGTTCCCAGTACCGCATAATTGATATTCAAATGCGTGAGTATTTTAATAAACGATCTTGTTACTTTCTTATATCTGTCGTCAAAAGCACCTGCGCTGCCAACCCAAACCAAATATTCGGGTTTTTCTCCCTTTTCAAAGAGATCGGCCATTACAGGGACTTCAACTTTGCGTTTTCCTTCTGCCATAATTGTATAGTTTATATCAATATAGGTCTGTTATTCATTTATATATAATTCCTCTGCCCATTGCATTCTGTCTTCCTGTGCATATTGCCACGGTGCCCCATTATTTTCAATATTAGAAAAAATGGCATTAATTTCACCTGGACCTGATGCTTCCTCCATTACAAGGTATCTTCTCATTTCAACAATGAGGGTTGGTTGATTGATGTTAATCGGGCACTCCTGAGCACAAGCATTGCAAGTAGTACAAGCCCATAGTTCTTCTTCAGAAATATAATCTCTAAGTAAAGCTTTGTTATCTGAATAATCCTTCCCTTCCTTCAGCATTTCAGGCCCTTTTTCTTTCATTCTTTCCCGAACATCCATTATAATTTTCCGCGGAGAAAGTTTTTTCCCGGTTATATTTGCGGGACAAACAGATGTACATCTACCACATTGTGTACATGAGAGTGAATCAAAATAATTCTTCCACATAACGTCTTCAATATCCATTACTCCAAAACGGCCTGCTTCCCCTTCTTCTTCTCCTTCTTCGAAAGAAGCGCTGGGATCCATCATCAACTGCACTTCTTTTTTAACATTTTCCATAGTGTCTAATTTTCCCAGGGGCTCAAGCCGACTAAGGAAAACATTAGGAACAGACATGAATACGTGAAAGTGCTTAGAATATGGCAGGTAGTTAGCAAAAAAGAATATCAATAGAATGTGTACCCACCAATTAACCTCATGATAAAAATGCAATTGATGAACCGGCATGTCTGAAAACATAGAAGCAAAATACTTACTTACGGGAAAAACACCCCGAATTTCGCCACCTGTACTAATAGCATGTTGTAAGTAAAACGTATTCATTCCTAAAAGGGAAATCATTAAAACCAGAATAAGGGTCAAGGCAATGTTTGCATCCAAATGTGATTTGTGTTTCATTTCAATGCCCTGAAAGCGTTTCACATGTAGAAAAAACCTTCGTATTAAGAATACAATAATAGCTACAGCAATAATCAGGGCAAATATGTCACCAGCTCCGATGATAATGTCATAAACAATTCCCAGTCCATGAAAAATTCGCTCAGTACCAAGAAGCCCATCAACAACCATTTCAATGCTACCGATCAGGATAATACAAAAACCCCAAAATACAAGTGCGTGTAGTGCCCCAACAATTGGGAAACGAAATATTTTTGTTTGCCCAATTGCAACATCCATCATAATACGGAAACGTTTGCCCGGATTTTTAACGGGAAAGCCTCCCCGGGTAAGTTTAAACAGACGAACAAGTCTATAAACGGTATAGGTAAAAACGCCTAAGGTTATCAATAAGGCGAGACTAAAGATAATTTGCTTTATCATAGTT
>CAYFRV010000040.1:12789-16052 GCA_964345495.1 uncultured Bacteroidales bacterium
TCTCAAAAAATATTATGATTTAGCTTTCTTAGCTGCTTCAATCAATTTAGGTAAAACCTCAAAAGCATCTCCAACAACCCCATAATCAGCAACTTCAAAAACAGGGGCATCCTTATCGTTATTGATAGCTACAATACATTTCGAATCGCTTACACCTGCAATATGTTGTATTGCACCCGAAATTCCAACAGCGATATATAGATTTGGAGCAATAATTTTACCTGTTTGTCCGGTATGTTCTTCATGGGGTCTCCATTGTTCATCAGATACAGGACGAGAGCAAGCAGTTGCCCCACCAAGAACTTCAGCCAATTCTTCAATTGGTTTCCAATTCTCTGGTGCTTTCATTCCACGGCCTCCGGAAACTACAATTTCAGCGTCTGTCAGCAACAACTGATTTGTTGTTTTTTGAACATCTTTCACCTCTGTTTTTATCTGGGCATCGCCAATTTCCGGGTCAAAGCTTTCTATTTCAGCTTCTTTTGAGTTTTCAATCACATCAAACGTATTTTGAGCTAAGGTAAGAAGCTTTTTATCTGATTTAATCACCATTTTTGCGAAAGCTTTGCCTGAAAACACCTTTTTGGTCACAGTAAAAGGTTCCAATTGAGAGGGAAGCTCCTTAACTTCTGAACAAATTCCTGCTTTCAATCTTACAGAAACCCTTGGAGCCAAAGCCTTACCAGTATTATTATGTGCAATTACCACAATATTTGCATTTTCCTTTTCAGCCACCTGGGAAATAACTGAGGTAAATGCCTGATTATCCAGATATTTTAATTTCTCATGTTTTGCAGATACAATTTTGTCTGCACCATAGCTAGCCAATTGCTTCAATTCATCTTGTTCCACATCTCCTATTGAAAGCGCTACAGTTTGCGTTCCTAACATTTCTGCAAGCTTAGTTGCATAGGATACCAGTTCAAAAGAATATTTCTTAAACTTGCCATCCCAGTTTTCTGTATAAACTAATACTGCCATATCTAATGTTTTATTGAATTCAGAATTAAAAAAATAGAAATTAAATCACTTTAGCTTCATTTTGAAGCAGATCAACCAGTTCCTCAATGTTATCAGGATCAATCATCTTACAAGGAGGCTTAGCCTGAGGAAGTTCATACTCAACTATCTCAGTAAGAGGCTCAGTTTCAACCGGTGTAGCCACATCCAAAGGCTTCTTACGAGCCATCATTATTCCCCTCATAGCTGCAATCCTCGGCTCTATTGCAATCCCTTTCTGAGCAATTGCAACCATTGGTGTTTCGCTTGTAACTTCTTCTTTTCCACCATCAACGTCACGAGTAATCTTCACTTCGTCATTTTCCAGTCTGAATGAAGAAACTGCAGATACTGAAGGCATTTCTAAAAATTCTGATAACATTCCTCCAACAGCAGAACCATTATAATCGCTTGATTCTATTCCTGTAAAAATAATATCGAATTCATTGTTCTTTACTATTTCAGCCAACTGAGCTGCTACATAATAAGCATCTTTGGGCTCAGCGTCTACTCTTATTGCATTATCAGCACCTATAGCCATAGCTTTACGCAGCGTCTGATCTGCTGTTTTAGTTCCAACTGTTGCTACAGTAACGCTTTCTACGGAATTATCAGAGTCTTCTTTTAATTCCAATGCTCTTGTTAACGCCAGTTCATCCCACGGATTAATTATCCATTGTACACCCGTTGTATCAAACTCGGTGTTATCATTTTTAAATTTCACCTTAGTGGTAGTATCCGGGACGTTACTTATACAAACTAGAATTTTCATTGAATTTACAATTTAAGTTAACAATCCTATTAAAATTAGTGAATTTCCAAGAAACCATTTCTCGGGATTTAGCATTTCAGGTTAGCAAATATATAAATATCAGCAGAAAATAAAAACATTGTGTTATAAAATATAATTTCTCAATTCACACCTTATATCAATTTCTTTACTTTTGTCACACAACAAACTAAAACCGATATAAAGCCATGTTAACCTTTATTATATCGATTGGGGCATTAGTGACTGGTTATTTTCTGTATGGCAAATTTATAGAACGATTTTTTGGAGCAAATGATAAAATAAAAACACCGGCTTATAGTGTTAATGACGGTGTTGATTATTTGCCGTTGCCAACATGGAAAATATTTCTGATTCAATTCCTAAATATAGCAGGATTAGGTCCTATCTTTGGTGCTATTTTGGGTGCACTATACGGGCCCATGGCTTATATCTGGATAGTTTTAGGCTGCATCTTTATGGGTAGTGTGCACGACTATTTCTCAGGCATGCTTTCAATCCGAAATAAAGGTGCGAGTTTGCCTGAATTAGTAGGAAAATACCTTGGTTCAGGTTTTCAAAATTTCTTGCGTGTATTCACAGTGCTTCTATTGGTTTTTGTTGGAATAGCTTTTGTGACTGGCCCGGCAGGTCTATTGCAAACCCTGACTGACACTAATAAAAGTATGTGGTTATACATCATTTTTGCTTACTACCTAATTGCTACGCTGCTTCCAATTAACAAAATTATAGGTAAGATCTATCCGGTTTTTGGAATTGCATTATTAATTATGGCAGTAGGAGTTGCAGGAGCAATGATATTTAAAGGAATTGACGGGAGCTTAGTACTTAACGAACTAAGCACGAGTGATTTTAAGAACATGCATCAAAATCCTTCAAAAAACATTCTGTACCCGATGATGTTTATTGTGATCTCATGCGGTGCTATTTCCGGGTTTCACAGCACACAAGCTCCGCTTATGGCAAGGACTCTGAAAAAAGAAAGGCATGGGCGTAAAGCATTTTATGGAGCAATGATCGCTGAAGGAATTGTTGCACTAATATGGGCAACAGCAGCCATGAACTATTTCGGAGATGTTCACAGCTTAGCTGATGCAATGGAGCCTGAAGCACACAATCCAGCCTGGGTGGTGAATGAGATCAGTCAAACCTGGCTTGGAAAAGTAGGTGGATTTTTAGCCATTTTGGGTGTTATTGCATGCCCCATAACTACTGGAGACACTGCATTCCGCAGTGCAAGACTAACAATTGCGGATATTTTTAAATATGGACAAAGCAAATTAAACAGACGACTAATGGTTAGCATCCCGCTTTTTATTGTGGGATTTATCATGTCCCGACTTGAATTTGCTACCATTTGGAAGTACCTGGGGCTTTCGAACCAAATATTAGCTGTAATGGTACTTTGGACGGCTGCAATGTACCTGGCCATTAAAGGAAAAAACCATTTTATAATTTCAGTTCCCGCCACATT
>CAYFRV010000041.1:0-3348 GCA_964345495.1 uncultured Bacteroidales bacterium
ATATAATTATTGACAAAAAAATATTTATCATATCCGTTATCTTTAATTAATCCATTATTCGTATTTTTGTATATAATAGCAAACCACAACAAATAATGAAAAAAGAAACAATTCTTGGCCTTGGAACAATCACCTTTATAAAACGGCAAAACAACAGGCGCATTAATGTTAAAGTTGAGCCACATTCAAGCATTAAGGTTAGCTTGCCTCACCATATACCCTATCACACAGCAAAAAAATTTGTGATGGAAAACAGGCTTCTTATTCAAAATAAAATGGAATCTATTAACGGCCGATTAACTTCATTTGACCGAACTACGGACTTTAAAACCATGTGGCATGTTCTAAGGATGAAACCAGATAATTGCTCCTCCCCATCTTTTTCAGTAGATAACCATTTTATAACAGTAAGCTATCCACATGACCATTCTGTCCTGCAACCTGAAATACAAAAAACAGTGCGCGAAGCCATTGAAAAAACCCTCAGGATGGAAGCAAAAATTTATCTTCCACGCAGATTACATGAATTCGCCTTAAAACATAAGTTTAACTATAACAAGGTTTTTCTGAAAAACCTTAAAACACTGTGGGGTAGTTGCTCATACCAAAATAATATCAATCTTAATATTCACCTGATGAGACTACCAAAACATCTTATTGATTATATAATTATTCACGAACTTACTCATACGGTTATAAAAAACCATAGCGTAAGTTTCCATAATCTTTTAAACTCAATAATAGATGGCAATATAGAAGATATAAAACACGAATTACAAAAATACGCTCCACAAATTTATTAATTCACCGTCAGTTCGATCCAAGAACCTTGCTGGACATAAATTGTTCTATTGTTCAATTATTTAATTGCTGTCAAAATTAAAAACATGTAACACTTCCGCCTGAAGAGCAGACTATGAATGACTTATCATCACGGTTGTTTCTGTAAATTTTCATTTCTAATTTTCCTAAAAAATCATTAATTTAGGCGCAAAACAAAACCTCTTCTGCCATGAAGATTAAAACCAAAATGCTCGTCTACATATTATCGGCATCAATCTTTATTTACGTTATCGCCATTGGTTACATCACTTTAAAATCAGGCCGTTTAGCACTTAACCAGGTAACAACCGTTGCAAACACAAAAGCACAGGAATCAGCCAATTTAGTTAAATCAAGGATTGATGTTTATTTGAATATTTGCAAAACACTCGCACAGACTGGAAAAAACTATCAGGTTATTCCTTTTGAACAAATGGACACGCTTTTTCTTGAAACTCAAAAAAATGTACTGCAACAATATCCGGAATTTATTTCTGTTGGCACAAGTTTTGAATTGAGCGCCATTGATACTTCTTGGGATAAAAACCATGGAAGAAGATTGACCGGATGGTACAGAGATGAAAACGGCATTATAAAATTCCTTCACAAACGCCTCAATTTAGAAAGCGATGATAAAAACAGTGCTTATTACAAAATGAAAACATCCGGGAAAGCAATGATCATTGACCCTAAAATGTATTCATACAGTGGAGATGAAGAAGATGAATACCTGAACTCCAATATATCGGTTCCCATTATGCACAATGGAAATTTCATCGGACTGGCAGGTATCGACATTGATTTAGAAGGTTTTCAAAAGGTTATTAAACAAATTCAACCCTTCGAGGAAAGCTTCGCTTTCTTACTATCGAACAATAGCACTCTCTCCGCTCACCCCAATGACGACTACCTGGGAAAGCCCTTAAATGAAATTTATCCACAACTAACCAAAGAAAATAATATTAATAACAAAGTGGAAGAGGGTAAAAACTTCTCTTTCACTGATAAAATCGATGGAACAAAAAATTATTATTCCTTTGCTCCAGTAGAAATAGATGATATTGACACACCATGGTCGGTAGGAATTGTAGTGCCCTACAAAATTATCCGGGAAAAATCACAACAGATTCTCATTATTGCGCTCATTGTCGGAATTCTTGGTTTAATCATAATTTCGGGCATCATCTGGTATGTTGCAAAAAACATCAGCGAACCAATTGAAGGAATAACCGAAATATTAAAGAAATTATCCAATGGGCATATTGATGAATCTCTCAAAGCCGAAGAAACATCAGAAGACGAAATCGGCGAAATGACAAAAGCCTTAAACAAATCAATTGATGACCTGAATCAAAAAGCTGACTTTGCAAATCGTATCGGGCAGGGAGAACTCGAATACGAATTTGATTTAAGCAGCGAACAGGACAAACTAGGCAAAGCATTAATCAACATGCGCGATAGTTTAAAAAAGGCAAAAGAAGATGAAAAGAAACGGAAAGAAGAAGATGAAAAAAGACAATGGGTAAACGAGGGACTTGCCAAATTCGCTGATATTCTAAGACAAAACAATGACGACCTTGAAAAACTTTCTTATGAGATCATCAGAAATCTTATAGAGTACCTGGGAGCTAACCAGGGTGGGTTATTCATGCTTAACGATGAAGACAAAAATCATCATTTCTATGAACTAAAGGCAGCTTATGCCTATAACCGAAAAAAATACCTGGAAAAGCAAATCGAATTGGGAGAAGGTCTTGTCGGGACTTGTGCCATTGAAAAGAAAACAATCTATATGACCGAATTACCTGAGGACTATATCGAAATAACCTCAGGTATGGGAGATGCTCCTCCTGACGCTTTACTTATCGTCCCGCTGAAAATGGAGGAAGAAGTGCTGGGTGTTTTAGAAATCGCATCTTTCAATAAGTTTGAAAAATACCAAATAGAATTTGTAGAAAAAGTGGCAGAGAGCATTGCTTCGACCTTATCCTCTGTGAGAGTAAACCTCAGAACATCACAGCTGTTGGAAAAATCCCAGCAACAAGCTGAAGAAATGAGTGCCCAGGAAGAAGAAATGAGGCAGAACATGGAAGAGCTGCAGGCAACACAGGAGGAATCTGACCGAAGAGAAGAAGAACTGAAAGACATTACTGAAGCTATCGATAGCTTATTCCTGAAGGCAGAAATTAAAACAGACAAAACACTTGCCCAGGTGAATGATCTCCTTGCGCAAATTTTTGGTTCTACTAAAGAGGAACTCACCGGCCATTCAATTGAATCGTTTATTCATAAGGATTTCATCGAAAAATTCCAGGACCAATGGCCAAACATAATGAAACACCAAACGTACAAGAATATTATTAAGTTTAAAACCACAAAAGGAAATATCGTATGGCTTATTACCACCTTCTATCCTATTGTCGATAATGAAGGAAATCTTAAAAAAATATTATTCTTTGCTGTCGATAACACAAAATCACGAAAAGAGAAGGAAAAAATGAAAGAAAAACTCAAAAAATTAGGAGA
>CAYFRV010000041.1:3448-15869 GCA_964345495.1 uncultured Bacteroidales bacterium
CAAAATCACGAAAAGAGAAGGAAAAAATGAAAGAAAAACTCAAAAAATTAGGAGAAAACGACAACAAATAATTCTTAACTGAAAAATAATACCCATTTATTGCATAAAACCCGGAAAACCTAAACCTAATGAAACTAGAGCTTAAACTAAGACACAAAATTCAGTTAATTATCATTTCTGTTTCTGTTATTGTGTTTTTGGGCGCTATCGGTTACATAAGCATTAAAGAGAAGAAAACCGCATACAACAATACAATCAGGCTCATTAATTCACAATCAGATAACTATTCTAACCAAATTCAGGGACTAATCAATGAAGATTTTGCAGTTGTCAGTACTTTAGGAAACGCTTTTAAAGCCTATGATTTTCTTCCCAAAGACAAGTGGCAAAAATTAATTAAAATCATGTACAGAAAGGTTTTTGAAGCAAACCCATCATTCTACCAATTGTGGGACAGCTGGGAGCTACAATACATAGATACTTCATACAATAAACCCTATGGAAGAATTTCAAATACAATTATCAGGCAAAACGGAAGAATTGATACTTCTTCAGAATTAAGAAGCATGAACGGAGATCCCGAATTATACAAAAACAACAAGGCCAGAAACACGGATTTTATTACAAATATCTACACAGACGTATTCAGCGCCAATAAAGAAGAAAAGAAACTTATGGCCACGCTCTGGGAATCCATAACTATTGATGGAAACTACATCGGAATGGTTGGGCTGGATATTACGCTTGATCAATTCCAAAATATAGTTAACGATATAAAAATAGAACACATAGATGGAAGTCATGCTTTTCTTCTGACTCACAACGCAAAATATGCTGCTCACCCCAATAACGACTCTGTAAACACAAAAGCAATAAAAAATCCAACCTCAAAGGAAAATTTCAATCTATACCAAAAAATGGAAACCGGTGATAAATTTTCCATCATTCATAAAAAAGATAAGAATAAGAAAAGGCATGTCACTTACTCGCCAATAAAAATCGGGAAAACAGGCATGAACTGGTACCTTGGAATTTCCGCACCGGTCAGTTCAATTAAACAACAAGCAAACAAAAATTTCATCATTTCCCTTATAGTTGGTTTTATCGGCCTAATTATCCTAAGTACAGTAATTTATTGGCTGGCAAAAAACTTAACTACCCCCATTGAAAAAATTACAGAGCAACTAAAACTCCTGTCTCATGGCAAAATAAATAATGTCATGAAATTGGAATATCAAACGGGAGATGAGATTGAGGAAATGGCCACTGCCTTTAACAGAACCATTGACGATCTGTACAAAAAAAGTCAGTTTGCTCAAAACTTAGGCGAGGGAGAACTTGAACACGATTTTGAGCTAACCGATAAAGAAGACCTGTTGGGTAAAGCTCTTGTGGAAATGCGTGATAGCCTGAAAAAAGCACGAGAAGAAGAAGAAAAAAGAAAAGAAGAAGACAAAAAGAGGCAATGGGTGAATGAAGGTTTAGCTAAATTTGGAGATATCCTCAGACAAAATAACGATAATCTTGAAGAACTCTCCTATGAAATTATAAGGAATCTGGTTAGTTATCTGGAAGCAAACCAGGGTGGTTTATTTTTGCTCAATGACGATGATAATAACGACATCTTTTATGAACTCAAAGCTGCTTATGCTTACGACAGAAGGAAATACCTCGAAAAACAAATTCGCCCGGGTGAAGGTTTGATTGGAACCTGCGCCATCGAAAAGAAATCCGTATACATGACTGAAATTCCTCAGGATTATATTGAAATCACCTCTGGTTTAGGGGATGCCAATCCGGATTCGCTACTTATTGTTCCGCTCAAAATAGAAGAAGAAGTATTAGGTGTGGTAGAAATTGCTTCTTTCAATAAAATAGAGAAATACCAGATTGAATTCGTAGAAAAAGTTGCAGAAAATATTGCTTCCACAATCCAATCTGTCCGGGTAAACCTGAAAACTGCCGAATTGCTTGAAAAATCTCAGCAGCAAGCTGAAGAGATGTCTTCACAGGAAGAAGAGATGCGCCAAAACATGGAAGAATTACAAGCAACACAGGAGGAATCTGCCCGAAGGGAAAGAGAACTAAACAGTACAATTGAAGCAATTGACAATTTCCTTCTGAAAGCAGAATTAAGTAAAGATGGCACTATTATCGATACCAATCAGCTTTTTATTGAAACGTTTGAATATTCAACAGAGGAATTAAAAAACAGCCAAATCCAAACCCTGCTCAATGAACAGGAAAAAGAAAAGTTTCAAACATTACTTCAGCAGGTTATTAATGGAAATGATGTCAAAGACACCCTAAAATTCAAAACAAAAACCGGAAAAGACCTCTGGCTCATTAGCTCTATAACGCCGGAGAGCGATGAGGAAGGCAATATTATAAAGATACAGTTTCTTGCTTTAGACCATACAGAGTCAGAAGAAGAAAAGCTATCAATGAGAAAAAAACTAGAAAACAAATCAAAATAAAATCAGAAACAAAACCCTGTATCTTTACAGTCAAAAAACAAAAACAACAGACTTTATAAACCAATAACACTCATAATCATGAAAATAAAAAACCTAAAAAATATTAAAGAATTAAAACTCCAGCAGAAAATACTGCTCATCGTGCTGGGTATATCGTTAATCATTTATATAATAATGCTTAGTTACATTACCTTCAACGCTAAAAATCGCACAATAGAGGACACAGAAACGCTAATTGAAAATTATTCCCAGAAATATGCCAGGAAAATCGAAAAGCAGCTTAATGCAGACATGGAAACAATCGAAACATTAGGCGAGTCCGTGAAAACCTATAATATAATGCCCGATGAGACATGGAAAGAAGTTTTCAAAGAAATGTACGGGCATGTATTCCAAAACAATGAACAATTCTATGCCATCTGGGACAGCTGGGAATTAAGTCACATTGACTCAACATGGGATAAATCTTACGGCAGATATTCATACGAATACTACCGTGAAAACAATGTGATAAAACAGGGGAGTAAAATGATGAGTATGGACGGTGATCCCGAAATGTACAAACGCATCAAAAGTTTAAATAAGCAAATTATAGAGGAACCTTACCTATACTCCTTTACTGGACAAAAAGAAGATGAAGTTTTAATGACCTCATTAATAGAACCTATCCAGGAAAATGGAAAGTTCATTGGTGTTGTCGGAGGGGATATATCCCTGGAACAATTTCAACAGCTAATTAGTAAAATAGAAGACTTTAGAACTAACAAAGCTTTTCTGATTTCAAACCAGGGAGCAATAGCGGGTCATACCAGAGAAGAACTCCTGGGTGAAAAAATTGAGGAAATCTGGCCTGATAAAACCGAAAATACTGTACTTCTTGATAAAATTAAAGAAGGCGAAGAATTTTCCTTCATCGCTAAAAATGAACAAGGCAGTAAAGCATTTTACGCCTTTGCACCAATCAATGTAGGCTCAACAAACACACCCTGGTCTTTGGGAATTTCAGTGCCTTACAGCCTCCTTACCCAAAAGGCAACAAAAAACACTTATATCTACATTATAATAGGATTAATAGGACTAATAATCACCGGATTAGCTATTTTAAAACTTAGCCGGTACATTGTAAAACCTATACGCCAAATAACTGATATACTGAAAAGATTAGCCGAAGGAAATATAGACAATTCAATGAAAAC
The DNA here is from genome assembly GCA_964345495.1 of uncultured Bacteroidales bacterium. GTDB lineage: Bacteria > Bacteroidota > Bacteroidia > Bacteroidales > UBA12077 > JAGXLC01. The sequence continues at coordinate 7,122 of CAYFRV010000041.1, forward strand.
AAACATTCAGACAGGTGATGAAATTGAAGAGATGGCAGAAGCTCTGAATACTTCGCTGGAAGAACTAAACAAAAAAACAAGTTTTGCTGAGAAAATCAAAGAAGGAGACCTCGAGCACGAATTTAAAGTGGCCAGCGATAACGACAAACTTGGTAAGTCTTTAATCGAAATGCGGGATAGCCTCAAAAAAGCAAGGGAAGAAGAAGAAAAAAGAAAAATCGAAGACGAAAAGCGAAGGTGGGTGAATGAAGGCCTGGCCAAATTTGCAGATATATTAAGACAGGATAACGATGACCTGGAAAAACTAAGCTACAACGTCATAAGAAATCTTGTAAAATATCTTAATGGTAACCAGGGTGGCATTTTCCTGAAAAATGATGAAGATGAAAACGACGTTTACTACGAACTAACAGCGGCTTACGCATTTAACAGAAAAAAATACCTCGAAAAAACATATCGCCCGGGTGAGGGATTAATCGGCACCTGTGCCATAGAACAGAAAACCATATACATGTCTGAGTTGCCGGATAATTATATCAACATAACATCAGGACTTGGCGATGCAAATCCGAGATGCCTGTTAATTGTTCCACTGAAAACAGACGAGGAGGTATTAGGTATAGTGGAATTAGCATCATTTGAAGAATTTGAAGATTACCAGATTAACTTTGTGGAAAGGGTAGCAGAAAGCATTGCTTCAACAGTGTCTTCTGTCCGCACCAACATTAAAACCTCGCAACTGCTGGAAAAATCACAGCAACAAGCAGAGGAGATGTCTTCTCAGGAGGAAGAAATGAGGCAAAACATGGAAGAGCTGCAGGCAACCCAGGAAGAGGCAGCCAGAAGAGAAAGAGAAATGTCTTACATTATCGATACCCTGGACACCACAGTAGGAAGTATTGAGATGGATTTAAACGGAAATATCACAAAAGTAAATACCCGCTATACGGAAATGGCTGAAATGAGCAGAGAAGAGATTGAAGGTAAAAATCTGGAAGATTTCATAGATCCCGAGAAAACCAAAAGTGAGGAATATCAAAAAGTATGGGAAAACTTGAAAAAAGGGAAAAAACATACCGCAGAGCTTCAGTACTTCTTCAATCAGAAAGAGAAATGGTTCCATGAAACGTTTACACCTATTAAAGACCAAAACCAAAATATTATAAAAATACTGGTCTTTTCCACTGATATTTCATACGTAAGAAAACTGGAAGAAGAAAACAAAAAGCTTAAAAATAAGTAGAGCCTTTAGTAATGGTAGTTGATTGAGTTGAATAGGCGGCTCCGAATCACTTTCTCCACTTAATTAACTCAATCAACTATCATTTATCTAACTTATCACATCAGAAGACAAAATAAGATGTCTATACCGAATTCGTTTTAAAATACCTAACAGCTTCTTGCAATTTCTGAGCCTTTTGAGAAAGGTCTTCAGAATTACTGGCCAATTCTTCGGATGAAGAAGCATTTTGCTGCGTCACCTCATTCATCTGCTGTATGGAATTATTAACCTGTTCTACTCCACTTTGCTGTTCCTGGCTTGCTGCGCTAATCTCCTGTACCAGTTGAGCCGTTTGTTCAACTTCGGGCAGATAATCGTCAATCAGTTTGGTCGTTTTTTTCGTTTCTGAGATGGTAGAATTTGAAAGCTCCACAATTTCATCAGCCGCATTTTTGCTGCGATCCGCCAACTTTTTAACTTCCGAAGCTACCACAGAAAATCCTTTGCCGTATTCCCCTGCACGCGCTGACTCAACCGCAGCATTAATCGCAAGAATATTGGTCTGGAATGCTATGTCATTTATAATATTGATTTTTTCTGCAATATTTGTTATTGACTCCAGGTTCCGTTTTGCAGCATTGCCCATCTCTTGCATTCCTTCGGCAGCTTTTTGTGCCGTTTTTTCTGTTTGTTTGGCATTATCTGAATTTTGCTGAATGTTTGATGCCATTTCTTCCATTGAAGAGGAAACTTCTTCAAAAGATGAAGCCTGCTCGTTAGAACCCTGAGAAATCGTTTGTGAATTTGTGCTTATTTGCTTGCTGGAATCGACAAATTGACTCGTGCTCTCTTTGATTTGGGTTACAATGTTATAAATGTTTTCCTTCATTTTTCTCAATGCATCTGTCAATCTACCAATTTCATCTTCCCTATTAACATCTATGGTGCTGGAAAGGTCACCGGAGGAAATTTCTTCTGCAAAACGAATGGTTTTGTTTACCGGATTGGTTATGCTCCTGATGATTAAAAAGGAAATTACAACCCCCAGAAATATAATTAAAATACCAATAATCACTATAAAAGATTTAAAATCCAAAAATGAAGCATTCATTTCTTGTCTTGCTGATTGAGCCTTTGCTTTTTGAGTTTCTGCAAGCTTTTGCAAATCTGCAAGTATCCGCTCGGTCACCTTAATTGTTTTTCCTCCCTGCTCTACCATAGGCATAATTTCAAAAGCAACTTCAGGATCATCATAACTGGAAAATGAATTCAGTGATTCCATTATTTTCCTATGCTGACTGAATAAAGTGTCTTCTATAGAAACACGAATTGACTGGTAGAGCTCCTTTTCATCCTCACTCCAATGTTGTTTTAAAGAATTAATTGCTTCAACCAATTCAGGATATCTGTTCTCATGAAGATCGACAAGCTTTTCTTTATCAGCAGTGCCGCTTTTCTTCTCAATAAAAACCCAGTTCTTTATTAAAAGTTTTGATTCAGAAACCAGGTTGCTTAGTTCATCGATTCGATCAACCGAAGGATTATGGATGGTAGAAATCTCCTGGATATTATCGACATTCTTGTTTAACGTCCTAAATGCCAGAGTTGCAGAAATAATAAATATCAAAATTATTATTCCGAATCCAAATCCCAATTTTTTTGCTATAGATAAATTTTTTAAATCCATTTTTCCGTCTTTCCTGTTATTATTTTTTCTCACATAAATACATGAACCAATCATACATATTTTAAACTACCAATATGAATTAATAGGAATCATGAAAACAAAAGTAGGGGCAATTAATAATTTTTTGTAGCCATATCTTTAATACGAGAGCTGAACTTAAGTCCAGAATTCATGGCATTAGAAGCAGCAAACTCAAATCTTAACCTATTTCCTTGCATAATAAAATTGATTGCAGCTCCTTTGTCAATTGCTCTGTCACTATCGCTTATAAGCAAGGTATTGGTCGTAGCTTTGTCAGATAGTTTATCCAACTGACCAACTCTATATTTAGAAACAAATAGCAGATGGCAATTATTTACCTCATCAGCACCTGAAAATTTTTTCACCGTAATGTCCTGAGTAATTACCTTTTTTCCTTGTGTATAATCCTGCAGGTCAGTATACTGATTATTTGAGCCAATGACTCCTATAACAAAATCACCGCTACGCACAGAATTTGGCCATTGAAAGAATTTCGTAAAATTGTAAATAAACTTTGATTTTGCTCTTTCAACATCTGTCGACTGAGCTTTAACAATCGTAAAACTCGCTACTAATAATGCAAAGACTAACATCGTTCGCTTCATAACTCTATTATTTTTATTTATTTTGATGACAAAGTTTCGCAAAAAAAATTAATTTCTGCCTTTCAAATCGTTGATTTATATCTCCTTAATCGGTGATTTAAATCACCTTGGAAAAAAATACCTGTTCAGATATACGTAATCCTTCTATTTAAGTTTAGATAATTTTTAAAAAACACATCACCTTAAAAAGTATGTAATTTTAGTCCCGTTTAACCTTTTGAATTCTAATGAAAAAAAATTATGTTTACAATTTGGTCTAACAAAACAGCAATATCATGAAAACCCAAATGAAACTGAAGCATAAAATTCAGGTACTTATCATTTTTATCGCTGCGGTGATTTACCTTTCTGCAATAGGTTATATTAGCATAAACGCAAGGCAAACAACTTACGAAGACACCAAGGCAATAATTGATAACCAGGGAGCAAAATTTGCCAATAAAATCCAGGCCCAAATGGATAAAAACATGGCTGTAGTAAGGACATTAGCTCTCAGCTTTTCAAATTATGACTTTCTCCCTAAAGATCAAATGATGGCGTTCGTAAACAAAATGTACGAAGATGTTTTCCCGGCCTATCCTAACTTTTATAATCTTTGGGACAGTTGGGAACTTAAAGCTATTGATACGTCATGGACAAAATCACATGGAAGAATTGTTAATCAGCGATTCAGAGACAAGGGTATAATTAAATCAGCACAGACCATCCGAAGCAAGGAAGGAGATAATGAAATTTACTCAAATATTAAATCATCCAACCGGGAAATGGTTCTCTCCCTTTATTTTGATGTTTTCACCGAAGGAAAATCAGAAAAAAAATTAATGACAAGCCTGCTGGCTCCAATACAAAATGAAGAAAATGAATACATTGGCGCTGTAGCAGTGGATATAACAATGGATGAATTCCAGGAGCTCATTAAGGATATTTCAGTAAAAGGCCTGGACGGAAGTTACAGCTTTCTTTTAAGCCACAACGGAAAATATGCAGGACACCCCGACACATCTCTGCTTAACCAAAAAGCGCCCAAAAATCCTACCAATAAAGAAGACTTCAATCTTTTTAAAAAAATTAATAAGGGTGAGTCTTTTTCCATAGTCCATAAGGAAAACGAATTCGACAAACAATACGTCAGTTATAACCCCATTAAAATCGGACAAACCGGAACACCATGGTTTCTTGGATTATCTGTTCCTGTGAGCTCTATCATGGAAGAAGCCGACAGAAATTTCATCATTTCCCTCATTGTAGGTTTTATTGGACTTCTAATCCTTTCGCTGGTAATCTATTTCATCACAAAAAATATAACAGGCCCCGTAGCCCGTGTAACCGAAACACTTAAAAAACTTGCACAAGGACAGATAGACAAAAGCATGGAACTGGAAGTAAAAACCGGTGATGAACTGGAAGAAATGGCAGATGCTTTAAACACCACGATTGAAGGCTTTAACAAAAAGAATGTTTTTGCAAATCATTTAAGAAACGGCTACCTGGATTGTGACATAACCCTTCTAAGCAACAATGATGAATTAGGAAAATCGCTCCAGGCGATGCGTGACAGCCTTAAAAAAGCAAGAGACGAGGAAGAAAAAAGAAAACAAGAAGAGGCAAAAAGGCAATGGGTTAATGAAGGTATAAATCAATTTGCCGATATACTTCGCCAAAATAATGACGATCTTCAAAAATTATCCGACGAAATCATTAAAAAACTGGTACATTACCTGGAAGCAAATCAGGGTGGTATTTTTCTGATAGAGGAAGAAGAGGATGAAAACAACAATAAAGAGAATAACAAAGAAAATAAAAAGTACCTCGAGCTTATATCTGCCTTCGCATTCGATCGTAAAAAATACTTCGAAAAAAGAATTGAAATTGGTGATGGCCTGGTGGGAACCTGTGCCTTAGAACAAAATACAATATACCTCACTGAAATTCCGCAGGATTACATAGAAATAACATCCGGACTAGGCGATGCAAATCCAAACTGCCTGCTAATCGTTCCTCTTAAATTAGAAGAGGAAACCCTTGGAGTTATAGAGATTGCATCATTTAATGAATTTGAACAATACCAAATTGATTTCGTTGAAAAAGTCAGTCACAATATAGCTTCTACGATTTCTACTTCAAAAACAAACATAAAAACCCAAAAGCTGCTCGAACAGTCGAATCAGCAAGCAGAGGAGTTGTCTTCACAAGAAGAAGAAATGCGCCAGAATATGGAAGAACTAAAAGCAACACAAGAAGAGGCAGCAAAACAAAAGGCAGAAATGGAAAGCCTGGTTAATGCATTTCATAAGGCCAACTACGTTGTTGAATATGACCTGGATGAAAAAATCGTAGCTGTAAATGATAAATATCTGAATTTACTGGGATTAAGAAGAGACGAAGTAATCGGAACTCATCACAGTTACAAAATGAAATTATCCGAAGAACAAAAAGAAAACTACAAAAAGTTCTGGGATGACTTAAGAAACGGAAAAGTAAAAAAAGAGACCAATACAGTAGAGCTCAATGGTAAAACATATACCTTTGCAGAAACTTATACACCAATAACAGACGATGAAAACAACGTCGTGAAAATCCTGAAAATTTCCATAGAAACCTCTGAATTCGGATTATAATTCTTAAAAAATAATCAAGCTTAATTGTAAGGTGAACCGTAATAATTTTTTAATGGTTCACCTTTTTTTATCTTCTAAAAATTAATTAGGTTTACCGCCACAAATTGCTGATGAAACTATTAAAAAACTGCAGGACAATGAAACTGAAACTCAAACTCAGACACAAAATTCAATTGATTATTATTTCCATATCAGTTGTGGTTTTTTTAGGTGCGATTGGATATATAAGTATTAAAGCAAAAAATGCCTCCTACTCAAATACCATCAAATTGGTTGAAACAAAATCAAAACACAATGCAAAAAAAATACAGGAACTAATAAATGAAGATTTTGCCATTATCAGAACACTTTCTCATGCATTCAAACACTACGATTTCTTGCCAAAAGACAAATGGCAGGAACTTGTAAATTTAATCTACGATGAGGTTTTCAAAGCAAATCCGGAGCTTTATCAATTATGGGATAGCTGGGAGCTCCAGCATATAGACTCCACATACAACAAACCCTATGGAAGAATCATGAATACAAGATTTCGGGAAAACGGCACCATACAAAGCACACAGGAATTGCGAAGCATGGATGGCGATCCCGAATTGTATGCAGATGACAAAGCCAGAGCCGAGGAATTAATCTCAGAGCTATATGCTGATGTTTATTCTACAGGCAAACAAGAAAAAAAATACATGACATCTCTGGAAAGTCCAATTTTAGAATCCGGAAATTTTATCGGACTTGTAGGTGTGGATATCACATTAGATCGATTTCAGGAAATTATAAAAGAGGTAGATCTGGATGAATTAGAAAGTTACGCTTTTCTAATTTCACACAACGGAAAATATGCGGGGCATCCAAACTCAGAACTTCTTAATACTGAAGTAGAAAAAAATCAAACATCAAAAAAGAACTTCGATTTAGTTGAAAAAATCAAAACCGGGAAACCATTCTCGATAACACACACCAATGAAAACAATGAAGAAGCAACGGAAAGCTTCGTCTCCTATGCTCCAATCGAAATTGGCAGAACAGGTACATATTGGTATCTAGGTGTTTCCGTTCCGACACAATCCATCATGGCACAGGCCAATCAAAATTTTAAAATCTCGCTCCTTGTCGGCCTAATTGGTTTAATCCTTTTAAGTACTGTAATTTATATTGTCTCCCGAAATATCACAAACCCCATTGAAAAGGTGATTTCTGTTCTGAACAGATTATCAAGAGGCCATATTGATGAAGACATGAAATTACAAATTGCTACCGGTGACGAAATAGAAGAAATGGCCACGGCTTTGAATACTTCTGTGGAAGAATTAAGTAAAAAGAATGAATTTGCCAAAAGCCTGGGAGAAGGAAACCTTGAATATGAATTCCATTTGAGTCATAATGAAGACGAATTAGGGAACTCTCTGCTGGAGATGAGGGACAGCCTTAAGAAAGCAAGAGAAGACGAGAAAAAGAGAAAAGAAGAAGACGAAAAAAGAAGATGGGTGAATGAAGGACTAACAAAATTTGCAGATATACTAAGAAAAGATAATGATGATCTGCAAAAATTATCAGACAACATCATCAAAAATTTAGTAAAATATCTCGCTGCAAACCAGGGCGGATTATTCATTTTAAATGACGAAGATGAGAACAACCTTGTATATGAATTGCAATCGGCTTTCGCTTTCAACAGAAAAAAATACAAGCAGAAAACTTTTCAGCCAGGAGAAAGCCTTGTTGGAACGGTTGCTATAGAAAAGGAAAAAATCTATATAACCGATATTCCTCAGGATTACATTGAAATTACCTCCGGTTTAGGAGATGCAAACCCGGACAGCCTTCTTATCGTTCCCCTCAAACATGAAGAAGAAGTCCTGGGAGTAATAGAAATTGCTTCATTCAAGGAATTAGCAGATCATGAGATTGAATTCGTAGAAAAAGTAGCGGAAAACATTGCTTCAACTTTTGCTTCGGTAAGAGTAAACATAAAAACCAAGCAATTACTGGAAAAATCACAGCAACAAGCAGAAGAATTATCATCACAGGAAGAAGAGATGAGACAAAACATGGAAGAATTGCAAGCTACCCAGGAAGAAGCAGCCAGAAAATCAGCAGAAATGGAAGGGCTGGTCAATGCCCTGCACGAATCCAGCTATGTAATAGAATACGACTTGGATGGAAAAATAATCAATATAAATGATAAATACCTGGATTTGTTTGAAATTAGCCGTGAATATGCCATTGGTTCTCATCACTCAGACCACATGGAATTCACAGAGCAACAAAATAAAGAATATGAAAAATTCTGGAAAGATCTAAAATCAGGAAAGATCAAAAAACAAACCAATGCCGTGAAAATACAAAACAACACCTATAAATTCACAGAAACCTATACGCCAATTAAAGATTCAAATGGCAATGTGATCAAAATATTAAAGATTGCCAATAACATTTCGGATTTCGGTTAGGCAATAAGGCTGTTAAGGCACATTCAGAAGTAAAGGTAAAGGTTATAATTATTCACCAATAAGTAGCATTTGGCTGTTGGCTATTAGCTATTGGCTGTTGGCACAAAGAAACGCGAAACAACCGAATGACTATCGAATTTCTACT
>CAYFRV010000042.1:0-9358 GCA_964345495.1 uncultured Bacteroidales bacterium
TTTCACTTGTTCCATCTGCCACTGGGGAGTGGAAGTAGCTCCGCAGATGCCAACAAATTCATTTTTAATGAACCAATCCGGCTTTATTTCTTTTGGTGAGGTGATAAAATACGAATGGGGGTTGATATTTTTACATACTTCGTAAAGTACCTTACCGTTAGAGGAATGCTTCCCGGCAATGAATATGATCTTATCATGTCTTCGGCTGAATTCTTTTAATTCATGTTCCCTGTTGGAAACCTGCCTGCAAATGGTATCTTTCACGTTGACTTCAATTCCCAGGTTTTCCAAATAATCGATAATTCCATAAAACGCTTTCAGACTTTTGGTAGTTTGGCTGAAAAGGGTGAGCTTGTCGGGAATTTGTTTTTCTTTTAATTCTTCAAGGGTCTCAAAAACCACGGCCTCGTTATTTGTTTGTCCGCATAAACCAATGGTCTCCGGGTGATTGTGTTTTCCGAAAAGGAATACGTTTTCTCCGTTCTGCCAGGCTTTTTTAACGTCTTTCTGTAATTTCAGTATGATCGGGCAGGAAGCATCTACAATTACATTATTATGTTCTTTCGCCAGTTCATAGCTTTCCGGAGGTTCTCCATGTGCACGGAAAAGAATGTTTTGCCCTTCAAGTTCTCTGAGCTGTTTATGATCGATTGTCTTTAATCCTTTGTCAAAAAGACGTTTCACTTCTTCGTCGTTATGAACAATCTGTCCAACGCAATAAACTGTTTCTCCTTTATCAAGCAATTCTTCTGCTTTTTTGATTGCATTAATTACGCCGAAACAAAATCCTGACCGTTCATCAATTTCTGCCTGAAGATTTAGCTTTTTTTCGTTCACCATGCTGCCTGAGAATTTCATAGATTGTAAAATTAATGAACAACAAACTTAGCAAATATACCATATCTTCTACAGGGATTGAAAAAATTCGAACACTTAAATTTTCACTGTTGTTATACAAAACGACAGGCAATTTTGTTAAAACGCCATTAACCAGGAAAAAAGGTAAAAGAGAGACCAGGTAACCCTTAAAAAAACCCGTTAATTTATATGAGATGGCTTTCCAGTGTGCAATTATTACTAAAACAACTGAAGCTAAAATAAAACTTACGAACGTGTAGCTCAGGTGTAGCGTAAGTATCGCTGTTACCAGGAAAAGAAGTGAAAGAACGAACGCTGTAACTTTAATTAACTTCGTGGTCTTTGCAGGGAAGAAATAGTGCATTACTTCATAGATGAAAAAACATGCGAAAGGAATAATGAAAAAGAACAGCCATTCTTCCAATGGTAATCCCAATATATTGAAACCAAGTGTATAGTCCGGATTGAACTGCCAGATGTGCTTTGTCTCAAATGCTACGTCCCATGCTAAAAATGGAATCGCTGTCAGAACAATGGCAGGGAATATATATTTGAACTTTTTGTAAAATTGAATTCTATCCTCAAAACTTTTGTAAAGCGGATAGCTTAAGGAGAGAATAAGCAAACCAAGATATGTAAAATTAGCTGGTTCCATTTTTTTCTGTTTGTCAAATTAGGTTCATTGAGTTTTTAAAATATGCTTTAAAAAGTAGATATAATTTATGACTGTTCGGTATCCGCATTCTATTGTTTTTTATCGATGATGGCTCTGCCTTCTTTATTTTTTTGAAAAGGCGTTTGTAATAAATGTAAGAAAGGTATACACCAAAACGGGCATCTTTGTTTAATCGTTTAATTCCTTCAAATGCTTCTTTAAAATCGTTTTCAATATCCTTTTCGATCCTGGCTTTTGCTTCGGCTGTAAATCCTGTGTGCTGAATTTCCGGGAAATAGATTCTTCCCCGTTCTGATATATCACTCTGGATATCCCGCAGGAAGTTCACTTTCTGGAAAGCTTCGCCCAGTTTACGTGCATTGTGTTTGAGCCTTTCATAGGTTTGATCATCGTCATGATAAAATACCCGTAAACACATTAATCCAACAACTTCTGCCGAGCCGTAAATGTATTCTTTCAGCATAGATTCATTGTATTCTTTATGGTAAAGATCCATTTTCATGCTCTTCAGAAAAGCATCGATATGTTCCTTTTCAATGCCATATTCATTAACAATGTGCTGAAAGCTGTCAATGATTGGATTTGTGCTGATTTTCCTGTCGATGGCCCGGTAAGTTTCATTTATAAACTCATCAAGCATCTCCTGTTGAGGATAACCATGAAATGTATCCACGATTTCATCAGCATAACGGACAAATCCATAGATGGCATAGATGGCATCATGGACCTGTCGGCTAAGCATTCTAACTCCCAGGGAGAAAGATGTGCTGTAATTGTTTGTTGTCAACTTGCTAATCTGCAAGTTGTTTCTTGTGTACAGGTTGGTGCTCATGATTAATTTTTTCTGTTACAAGTTTTGAACTGATTACTGCCATTGGTAATCCCGTTCCCGGGACTGTTGAAGAACCGACGTAGTAAACATTTCTGAATACTTCGTCTTTGTTGTTGGGACGAAAACCTCCAACCTGGTTCAAATCGTGGGCAAGGCTGAGTCCGCTGCCCTGGTACAAATTAAACATGTTTTTCCAGTCGACTGGATTTAACACAGTTTTTGATACAAGATTGTTTTGAATATCGAAACCAACACGTTCAGAGAGATCAGCCATAATATTTTCTGCTAGTTCTTCGCTGTCGGACCAGTCGGGTTTGTACCTCATGTCTGGTACAGGACAGAGTATGAACAGATTTTCATGGCCATCCGGAGCGGTTTCCGGATTTGTTTTTGATGGTACATTCACGTAATAGTAAGGTTTTTCAAGACTGATTGAATTTTTAAATAGTTTGCCTGCATATTCTTTAAAATTATTGCCTAAAAAGTAATTATGATGGTGTATGTTTTCAATTTTTCCTTTCACCCCAAGGTACATAGTGAAAGGAGCCAGGGTCCATTTTTTCTTGTCTAGTTTTGGTTCCTGGTATTTAGGGCGATTGAAAATTTTGCCCCTGAACCAGGCTGCATCAGAATTGATTACGTAAAAATCGCTTTCCCAGGTATTTCCGTTTTGATCTGTCAATCCTGTGATTTCTTTTCCATTTGATTTATAATCTACAATTTCCGTATGGTAATGGATTTTAATGTTCTGTTTTTCCATTTCCTTCAACAGGCCTTCTACAATTTTGTACATACCGCCCTTTACATTGTGGTAACCGTCGTGTACCAATTCAGTATATGTTAGCATGCTGAAAACTGCCGGAGTATCAAAGGGTGTGGCGCCAAGGAAGAACGCAACTAATGAGAAAATAACTTTTACTTCGTAAGAAGAAAAGTATTTATTCATTTCACTCCACATGGTGCGGAACATTTTAGGGGCATTTCGCGGAGGTACTTTTGTGAGTTTCCAGAGATAATCCGGGATGTTATCAAAATTTTGTTTGATTATTTTGTATTCAGTGTCATGATATATGCGTTCAGCACTTTTGAGGTACCTTCTCATCTTGTTTTCGAAGTCAGGCTCTATGTCTTTAAATTCTTCGGCGAGTTTTTTAAGATCTTTGTAAACTGTGAAAAAACGGTCTGAACCTGAAAAGTTTACTTTGTATAATGGATCCAGCTCTAAGAATTCAAAGGGCATTTCAATACCGCAATAATCAATAAATTCTTTGAATTCATAGCTCATGCTGAAAAAGGTCGGCGCCATATCAAAAGTAAACCCATCTTTTTTTAACTGATTAAGACGTCCGCCGGCCTGGTGGTATTTTTCCACCATTTCCACCTGGTATCCGTCTTTTGAAAGCCTGAGAGCTGTCGTAAGACCGCCCAGACCGGTGCCTACTATAAGTGCTTTCTTTTCCATTTAACTATTTTTTATATCCGATTAAACAAGGAAGGAGGGACTATTGTTTAAAAGAATATTAAATTTTTTAAACAAATAAGTTTTTTTTATTTACAAGGTTTTTATTTTGTAATTTAGTAAAAATCGTATTAAATGACAAATAAAATAGGAATTATAGGAGCAGGGACCGGTGGTTTGGCTGCCGCCATTCGTTTAGCAGCTCGAGGTTATGAAGTTTCAGTTTTTGAGAAAAACTCACTCCCCGGTGGTAAACTTAGTGAAATTCAACACGATGGCTTTCGTTTTGATACAGGTCCTTCTGTTTTCACAATGCCGGAGCTTGTAGATGAGCTGTTTCGTTTGGCCGGCAAAGCGCCCTCCGATTATTTTCACTATACCAAACTGGATCAGAGTTGCAAGTATTTTTATGAAGATGGAACAGAGATCAATGCGCAACAAAATTTGAAAGAATTTGCCACTGAATTGGAGTCGAAAACAGGAGAAGCTCCGGAAAACTTATATGAATTTCTAGGTAAGAGTAAAACTATTTACGACTTAACCTCGGATGTATTCGTTTTTAAATCTATTCATGACAAGAAAAATCTTTTCAATAAGAGCAGCCTGAAAGCCTTCCTCAATTTTCATAAAATAGATGCGTTCAGAACAATGCATCAGGCGAATGCAAAATTTTTCAATACTGAAAAGGTTGTTCGCTTGTTCGATCGCTACGCTACCTATAATGGTTCGGATCCATATAAAGCTCCGGCCACTCTGAATATTATTCCGCACCTGGAACACAATAAAGGAACGTTCTTCCCGGAAAAAGGGATGTATTCAATTATAAAACATCTTGTTGCTTTAGCTGAAGAGCTGGGGGTGCATTTTTATTTTAACCGGGAAGTAAAACAGGTTGACAGGCAAACCAACAGGGGATTTTCAATTACCACAGAAGCGGGCACATGGAATGTGGACAAAGTCGTATCAGACATGGATGTGCAGACATTCTATTCCAAAGTGATGAAAGATGAAAATTTATTTACGAAAAACAAACAACACGAAAAGTCTTCATCGGCTATGATATTTTATTGGGGCGTGAATGGAGAGCTTCCTCAATTAAACCTGCACAATATACTCTTCGCGGAAAATTACCAACAGGAATTTCAGTCCTTGTTTGATGAAAAAGAAATTTTCAGCGATCCGACAATATACGTTTATATAAGTTCAAAAAAGGTGCCATCCGATGCACCGGCCGGGAAGGAGAACTGGTATGTGATGATCAATGCTCCTGAAAATGTCGGACAGGACTGGGATCAGTTTAAAAAACAGGCCAGGAAATCCATAATTGCTAAATTGAATCGTGTACTTAATACCAATATTGAAAAATATATTGAGTTTGAGCGGTATATGGATCCGCGGGATATTGAGAGTTTTACTTCTTCTTTCCATGGTTCTTTATATGGAAATAGCTCCAATGATAAATTTGCTGCCTTTAACCGGCATCCGAACTTTAGTAAAAAATTTAAGGATCTTTATTTTGTAGGCGGGAGCGTGCATCCGGGTGGAGGTATCCCGCTCTGCCTTGCGTCAGCAAAAATTGTTGCGGATAAAATTCAGCAACGGGATGATTTTTGATAACTTTAGCCCACTAAAACAGGATGACGTGATTTAGAAAAATTAGAATAAATCGAATTATTAAAACATAGCACCAATGAAGATTACAGAATCAAAAATTGCTTTTTTTACGCGCATTTTTTTAGCTGCTATTTATCTAATCGGTATTATCGGGATAAGTATTCCCTCTCTTAGTAAGCTTTATGTGCAGATTACCCCGGTTACATTGTTTATTAGCGCATTGCTTTTACTTGCTTTCCATGAGCCATGGAACAAAAGATTTGTCATTGTAGCCATTTTGATTGCAGGGATTGGCTTTTTTATAGAAGTTTTTGGCGTCTCAACCGGTCAGATTTTCGGAGCTTATTCCTATTCTGGCCTAATGGGCTGGAAGGTACTTGGTGTGCCGTTGATTTTAGCGCTAAACTGGTTGATTGTTGTTTATGGAGCTTACTCCCTGGCCTCCGTTTTTGTAAAAAAGAACTTCCTTCGTTTGTTAATCGGAGGTTTGTTGTTGGTAGGATTTGATCTCATTATGGAACCTGTAGCTACTGAATTAAACATGTGGACATGGAATGCAGGAGCACCTCCACTTCAGAATTACATCGTGTGGTTTATAGCCGGAGTTGTAATGATGAGCTTTTTCCCGGTTTTCAGGATAAAACCCAAAAACCCGATAGCCAACTATTTATTCATTTACCTGTTATTATTCTTTGGAATTTTAAATTTTATAGTTTAATTGTTGATTCAACCTATGGGACTCTTTATAGCAATCGTTGTGATTTTGGCCTGGCTTGGGCATCTGTTCTATTCACTGGTGTTTGTTGAACCGGAATTGACCAATGCCTGGATGTATATTCATGTCCTGCTGCAGGGATATTTATTTACAGGCCTTTTCATCACCGGTCATGATGCCATGCATGGAACTGTCTCCGAAAACCGGCTCATAAATAATGCCATTGGTTGGACCTCAACGTTTTTGTTTGCAGGTTTGCTTTATAATAAACTCATCAAAAATCATGGATTGCATCATCAGTATCCTGCACAGGAACAAGATCCGGATTTTTATACCGGATCCCAGAATTTTTTCAGATGGTTTGCGGTCTTCATGTACCGCTATGTCACAATTTGGCAGATTTTGATTATGGCGGCTCTGTACAATGTTTTACTGATTTGGTTCGATGACCCCAATTTATTGGTTTTCTGGATAACCCCCGCACTGCTTGGAACGCTGCAGATGTTTTATTTTGGAGTGTATGATCCTCACAAAAAGCCACATAAAGAAACAATGAAACCCTATAATGCGCGTACGCTAAAGAAAAATCATTTTCTGGCAATGGTGAGCTGCTATTTCTTTGGTTATCACTATGAACACCACAGCACACCGCGTGTACCCTGGTGGAAACTCCATCAAAAAAAGGCATAGTATGATAAAAGCACGACATAATCCATTTTTTGTCAGGTTTTTTCGCTTCTATAGCAAGTTTATGCTCCACAGGCATTTTCATGAGATTAATATAAAAGGTTCATTCACAGATAAAAATATGCCTGTGTTAATGATTGCCAATCATTTTAGCTGGTGGGACGGGTTTATAGCAAATTACCTGAATAATCATATATTCCAAAGACGCTTTCATATCATGATGCTTGAAGAACAATTGCGTGAACGTATGTTTCTGAATAAAGCAGGAGCTTATTCCATTAAAAAGAACTCCAGGGATGTGGTTGAAACATTGAATTATACTATGGAATTATTGAAATCTTCACAGAATCTGGTGGTAATGTACCCTCAGGGAAAATTTAAATCGCTGTATCATTATCCGATAGATTTTGAAAAAGGTGTGTCTTCGATACTCGAAAAGCTGAATGGTCAGGTTCAGGTTGTTTTTCTGGCTGCGCTTGTTGATTATTTTTCGCATCGCAAGCCCACTTTGACCTTAGGCTTAAAAGAATATGAACCCAAAGAAGTGAGTGCATTAAACGATATTGAAAGGGCATATAACGATCATTTAAAGAATATGATCAATCAGCAAAAAGAATGACAGTAATGACAGGAATAATCTTAAGTTGGATCATATTGGGATTTGCATTGATCAGAATGACAGTAAGCCTGGTTAATATGTTCAGTAATTTAAATTTGCCAGAGGCTCAACGAGTTTATAATGATTTGGTTTCTGTGCTTATTCCTGCCCGGAATGAAGCACAGAATCTTCCCGGACTTTTGGAAGCTCTTAGAAGTGAGGATCATGAAAATTTGGAAATTATTGTTTATGATGATCATTCGGAAGATCAGACCGCCAATGTTGTAAGAGACAAAGCGGAGAAAGACACGCGTATTCAGCTAATGCAGGGAAAAGAGCTGCCTGAAGGCTGGCTGGGTAAAAATTACGCATGTCATCAGTTGGCTGCAAAGGCAAATGGTGATTATTTCCTCTTCTTAGACGCTGATGTTAGCGTTTCTGCAGATTTGATAAGCAAAAGTCTGGATTTTGTTAAAAGGAAGCAGCTTTCCCTGTTATCGATTTTTCCGAAACAGCAAATTCATTCTTTAGGCGAAAGACTTACTGTACCCCTGATGAACTGGATTTTGCTGACATTGCTGCCGATGATCTTAATCCGTAAAAGTTCCAGGCCTTCTCTGGCTGCAGCCAATGGACAGTTTATGTGGTTTGAAAAAGACTGTTACCAGCGGCATAAATGGCATGAACAAGTAAAAGACAATCTTGTTGAAGATATTGAAATTATCCGAATGATGAAGGAGTTCAATTATGAAGTATGCACGCTGTTAGGAAACCGCGATATTTCCTGCAGAATGTATACGAACTATAAGCAGGGACTGAACGGATTTGCTAAAAATGTGGTGGAATTTTTCGGGGGAAGTCCGGTAATAGCTGTTCTTTTTGCTTTCTTGGTTATTTCCGGCATATTTATTATTCCGTTTTATTTGGGAATATGTATGTTCATAGTTTACCTGACTATACTGATTGCAATACGAATATTTGTTTCTATTGCAAGTAAACAATCTGGATTAAAAAATTTGTTGTTTCACATTCCTCAAATGGTGACTTTTGTCTTAATGGTTGGTAAAGGGATTCATGTTAATCTTACAGGCAGGTATAATTGGAAAGGTAGAAAAATAGGGAAATAATGAAGAAATTATTGCTACTGTTGGTTTTTATCGTTGGCATTGTACAAATGAATAGCTTACAGCTTTCGGCTTATTCAGGAGAAGACAGGCTCGATTGCAAGTTCTATCATGCATATATTTCAGGTGACATGGCTCCCTGGACTGAATATATTGATATTCTTAAAAGAAAATACAATTATAATCCTTCACCGGAACTTCTCTATGATATTGTTAAAGCCTACTATGGTTATGTTGCCTTTTTAATTGGAATTGAAGAGCATAAAGAAGCCCATGAATTTCTGGATCGCGCAGAGGAATATCAGGAGAAGCTGAAAGAAAAAAGTGAGTACCAGGCAGAAGCTAAGGCTTTTCAGGGTGCTTTCATCGCATTTAAAATAGGAATGAATAAGGCTAAAGCTGTTTTTCTCGGCCCCCGGAGCATGAAGTATATCAATCAGGCACTGGAACTTGAACCAAATAATTTCAATGCCCTGA
This sequence comes from uncultured Bacteroidales bacterium, assembly GCA_964345495.1. GTDB lineage: Bacteria > Bacteroidota > Bacteroidia > Bacteroidales > UBA12077 > JAGXLC01. The sequence continues at coordinate 9,041 of CAYFRV010000042.1, forward strand.
TAGAAAAAGGCAATGCCGAATACCACATGCCCAGAATGTTTGGCGGTAGCTATCAGAAAGCTGCAGAATATTTTAAAAGAGCGGTAAGCTCACTGGAACAGTCACAGTCGGACACAGAATTGTCATGCAACTGGCTTTACATGAATGCTTTGGCATGGCTGGCACAAAGTTATGACAACGCCGGAAAAATTGAAGAAGCTAAAGAAACGTATCAGAAAATATTCAGATTGGAACCGGATTTTCAATGGGTAGCAGAAGAGCTGTATCCGGAATTCAGAAAATCCCATAGATAAGGAGTCTCAAAAGTTAAATAAAAAA
>CAYFRV010000042.1:9458-15685 GCA_964345495.1 uncultured Bacteroidales bacterium
AAATAAAAAAGAACTGTATTTTTTACAGTTCTTCTTGGTGCCCAGGGCGGGACTTGAACCCGCACTCCCTATACGAGAACATGGCCCTCAACCATGCGCGTCTACCAATTCCGCCACCTGGGCATATTTTTGAATTGGGCTACAAAAATATAAATTTCTTTTTTAATTCAAATATAAATTTCCCATAAACTTAATAGAGCGCAGAGAAATTTTTTGTTCAGGTTTTATTGTTTTGTCATATTTTAATAAGATTTGCGAATCTGTGCATACAATTTTCAGAAAAGCTCAGAGGTTACTTTATTTCTGTTTTATATCAAATTTTTGTGAACAAAGAACCACGCTTTTTGTGTAGAATAGTTAAGCGTTACCTAATATCCGCAAGTAAGCCTTGATAAAGTTTAAGGGATAATTGCATAATTCAGGTAATTATTAAATAATTGAGAGATGAAGGTTTCTCTATATTTTGCACGAAGGAAATTTTATAATTAAATTTGCAGTTTCTAAATTTTGAAATAAAACGAAACCCATGATAAAAATAACATTACCAGATAATTCCGTAATGGAATTCGAAGATGGTGTAACAGGATACGATATAGCAAAAACAATTAGCCCTAAATTGGCTAAAGAAGTGCTATCGGTAAATGTTAACGGCGAGGTTTGGGATATTCACAGACCTATCTATCAGGATGCCAAAATTAAGTTAAATAAATGGGAAGATGAAGAAGGAAAGCATGCTTTCTGGCACTCCTCTGCTCACCTGATGGCAGAAGCACTGGAGAAGTTGTATCCGGGCATTAAACTTGGCATTGGCCCTAGTATCGAGAATGGTTTTTATTACGATGTCGATCCGGGAGACAGAATTATTACTGATGCTGATCTTCCAAAGATCGAAAAGAAGATGAAAGAATTGGCAAGTCAGAAGGAAGAGTTTGTGCGGGAAGAAGTATCCAAAAAAGATGCCATGGATTACTACAGAAAGAAAGGTGACCAGTACAAAGTTGAATTGATCGATGAACTGGAAGACGGAACTATTTCTTTTTATAAACAGGGCGATTTTGTAGACTTATGCCGTGGTCCACATTTGCCACATACAGGTTATATTAAAGCTTTTAAGTTGTTAAGTGTAGCCGGTGCTTATTGGCGTGGCGATGAGAATAATAAGCAACTAACCCGGGTTTACGGAATCTCTTTCCCGAAGCAAAAGATGCTGGACGAATATCTTCAGATGCTTGAAGAAGCAAAGAAAAGAGATCATCGGAAGTTAGGAAAGCAACTGGGCCTGTTTACTTTTTCTCAAAAAGTGGGTTCCGGTTTACCTTTATGGCTTCCTAAAGGTGCTCAACTTCGGGAACGTCTTGAAAATTACTTAAAACAAATTCAAAAAGAATATGGCTATGAACAAGTCATTTCTCCTCATATCGGGCAAAAAGAATTATACGTAACATCCGGACACTATGAGAAATACGGGAAGGACTCCTTTCAACCTATAACTACTCCTGCCGAAGGCGAGGAGTTCTTATTGAAACCAATGAACTGTCCACATCATTGTGAGATTTATAAAAATTATGCTTTTTCTTACAGAGATTTACCGGTTCGTTATGCTGAATTTGGAACCGTATATCGCTATGAGCAAAGCGGTGAGCTACACGGATTGACACGTGTGAGAGGTTTCACCCAGGATGATGCTCATATTTTCTGCAGGCCGGATCAGTTGGAGGAAGAATTCATCAAGGTGATGGATATCATCCTGAAGATTTTCCGTGCGCTTGATTTTAATAATTATAATGTACAGATATCTCTGAGAGATCCAAATAAGAAAGAAGAGTATATTGGAAGCGATGAGAATTGGGAGAAATCTGAGAATGCAATTCTGGAAGCCGTAAAACATAAAGGTATTGAAGCAAAAATTGAATATGGAGAGGCAGCTTTCTATGGACCAAAACTCGACTTCATGGTAAAAGATGCTTTGGGCCGTGAATGGCAACTTGGAACTATTCAGGTGGATTATAATCTGCCTGATCGCTTTGATCTTGAATATGTAGGATCTGACGATCAGCGCCACAGACCTGTAATGATTCACAGGGCACCTTTTGGTTCAATGGAACGTTTTGTGGCCGTGCTGCTTGAGCATACGGCGGGAAAATTCCCATTATGGCTAACTCCGGACCAGTTTGTAGTATTACCTATAAGTGAAAAATTTAATTATTATGCCAAAGAGGTTTCAGATTATCTGAATAAAAATGATACAAGAGGTTTAGTTGATTTAAGAAATGAAAAAGTAGGAAGAAAAATTCGTGACAATGAATTGAAGAAAATCCCTTATTTACTTATAGTTGGGGAGAAAGAATATGAAAGTGGTTCTGTATCAGTAAGAAAACAAGGGCAAGGAGATCAGGGCACAATGAAATTGGAAGATTTCAAAGATTTTATTCTAAAAGAAATTCAAAATCAACTTGAATTTATCAATCAATAATTTATATTTGCACATTAAACCAAAAAAAAGGAGGGCAGTAAAATAGCAAAAAGAAGACCAAAAAATCAAAAACAGCAACAACTCAAGTATAGAATTAATGAAGAAATTAGAGCTAAAGAAGTAAGAGTTGTTGGAGATAATGTAGAAAATCCCGGGATTTATCCTGTTCGGGAAGCAATAAAAATGGCTGAAGATCAAGGATTAGACCTTGTTGAAGTTTCGCCAAAGGCTGAGCCACCAGTTTGCAAAATCACGGATTTTCAAAAGTTTCTTTATGAACAAAAGAAAAAAGAAAAGGAACTGAAAAACAAATCTTCAAAAGTTGTTGTTAAGGAAATTCGCTTTGGTCCCAACACCGATGAACATGATTATACGTTTAAATTAAATCATGCAAAGAAATTTTTGCAGGACGGTGCTAAAGTGAAAGCTTTTGTTTTCTTTAAAGGAAGATCCATTATTTTTAAAGATAAAGGAGAAATTCTTCTGTTGAGGTTGGCCCAGGATCTGGAAGAGTACGGAAAAGTCGAGAAAATGCCTAAGCTTGAAGGTAAACGTATGACTATGTACATTGCACCAGATGTGAAAAAGAAAAAGTAGTTGATATATATAAAATTAATAGATTATGCCAAAAACCAGAATTAATCCCGGAGCAAAGAAAAGATTTAAATTTACCGGGTCCGGTAAAATAAGGAGAAAGCACGCGTATAAAAGTCACATATTGACAAAAAAGTCAAAAAAGAGAAAGCGGAATCTTGGTTATTTTACTGAAGTGGATAACGCAAATAAAGATCAAGTCAAATCTTTATTAGGAATGCGATAAAAGTAGAATTAATAATAATTAGTGTTAACCAGAGTGAATTAGCCGAAAGAGTCTTTAAATTAAATGACCGCTAATCATTCAAAAAAGAAAATGAATTATGCCACGAGCGACAAACTCAGTAGCTTCAAGAAAGCGAAGAAGAAAGATTATTAAACAAGCCAAAGGGAACTTTGGAGCAAGAAAGAATGTTTATACAGTAGCCAAGAATACGATTGAAAAAGGGCTATTGTATTCATACAGAGACAGAAGAAGAAAAAAAGGTGAATTCCGTAAGCTTTGGATTCAGAGAATTAATGCAGGAGCAAGGCAACATGGAATGTCATATTCGGAATTTATTGGAAAACTCAGTCAGAAGGGTATCGAACTAAACAGAAAGACGTTAGCTGATCTGGCTATGAATCATCCCGATGCTTTCAAGGCTGTTATTGATGAAGTGAAATCATAATTATTGGTAACTAAATAGAATATACAGGGAAGGCCGGGAGGCTTTCCCTTTTTTAATTTTTTTAACAGGATTTGTTTAATAAAAATTTTATCTTAGCATCGATGCTAATTTCCTCATAAAAACTTTTATATGAAACCATTAAAAATTATTCTTATCGGATATGGCCGAATGGGGCATGAAATTGAAAAGGCTGCCTTAAAAAGAGGACATGAAGTTGTTTCGCATATAGATAAGGACGATCAGGATAAGTTAACTTCTGATCATTTACAAACGGGAGATGTGGCTATTGAATTTACTGTTCCTGATGCAGCCTATAACAATATCATGACATGTTTTAAGGCCGGTTTGCCAGTTGTATCCGGTACTACCGGGTGGTTAGACAAGTATTATGATGTTCGGAAGTATTGTTTAGAAAATAATCAGACGTTCTTTTATGCTTCCAATTTCAGTATTGGTGTGAATTTGTTTTTTAAGTTGAATAAGTACTTTGCACAAATAATGGATAAGTATTCAAATTATGATGTCAGCATAGAAGAAACGCATCATAAACATAAACTGGATGCGCCAAGTGGCACGGCAGTTACTCTTGCTGAATTGATCATGCAGGAAATGAACAGAAAACAGAAATGGACCAAAAAGGAAGATGCAGAAAAAGATGAAATTTCTGTGAAATCGATACGGGAAGACGAAATTCCGGGAATTCATGAGGTCTCTTATGAATCTGAATTTGATCAGATTGATGTAAGGCATTCGGCTAAAAGCAGGGAAGGTTTTTCATTGGGAGCTGTCATGGCAGCCGAGTTTATTGCTGACAAGAAAGGGATCTTTTCGATGGATGATCTTTTAAAATTATAAAACGCTAAACTGTATACTATAAAACATTTAAAATCAAAACTTTAAATAAGATTTATTCAAATGGATTTAATCAAATTATTAAAAAACCGTTATTTTAAATTTGGCTTAGTTTCAGCCATTTTTATTCTTTGGGTTATCTGGCTGGAAAATTACTGGTTCTTATTGGGGTTGATTATCATCTTTGATGGCTACATAACCAAAAAGGTAAACTGGACCTTCTGGAAGAAAAGAGGAGAAAAACCCAGTAAGTTAATTGAATGGGTTGATGCTTTGATTTTTGCTGTTATCGCTGCTTCATTAATAAGACTATTCGTAATTGAAGCTTATACAATCCCTACTTCATCTATGGAAAAGACTCTGATGGTTGGTGATTATTTATTTGTCAGTAAAGTGAATTATGGCCCTAAAATGCCTAATACACCGATTTCTTTTCCTTTTACACACAATACTATGCCGTTAACTAACAACGTAAAATCTTACCTTGAATGGGTGAAGTGGCCATATAACCGTCTGGGTGGATTAGGTGAAGTGGAACGCAATGATATTGTCGTTTTTAATTTCCCGGCAGGAGATACAGCTTTATGGGAAGCCCAGGATCAGAACTACTATTCAATAGTTCGTCAGTATGCCTATGAAATGAAAAACCGGGATATAAAAAATGGAAACCGGGTTAAATCTTTTAATCGATATCTTTCAAATGCAAGAGATTATATTCATGAGCATTATAGTATCACAACCAGACCGGTCGATAAAAGAACCAATTATGTAAAGCGTTGTGTGGCAATTCATGGAGATACACTTAGAATCGATAAAGGCCAGGTTTACATAAATGATGAGAAACAGCCTCATTTTGAGGATATGGAATATGATTATTATGTAAAAACCGATGGATCAAAGATTAATCCGGTGTTAATGAGAAGAATGGGAATTAATCAAAGCGATGCAAGGTATATCCCTTCCAATTCTGTCTATCGGATGCCATTAACTAAGGAGAATGTTGAGAAAATTAGAAATTTTTCGAATGTAGTAAGCGTTGAACGTTATGTATCTTCGAATACAGGAGCTATGAAATATGAAATTTTTCCACATGACCCTGATTTTGGATGGTCTCTGGATAATTTCGGCCCTTTATATATTCCTGAGGAAGGAAAAACGATTGAGTTGACAGTGGAAAACTTACCCTTATATGAACGGATTATTCGGACTCATGAAGGCAATAGTCTTCAGGTAAAAGATAGTACTATTTACATTAATGGTGAGGCTACAGATCAATATACTTTTAACATGAATTATTTCTTTTTAATGGGAGACAATCGACATAACTCTGCCGATTCCCGTTATTGGGGTTTCGTTCCTGAAAACCACGTTGTTGGAGAGGCGGTATTCATTTGGTTGTCTCTTGACCGCGAAGGTAGCTTCCTGAATAAAGTCCGCTGGGAACGACTGTTTAATGTTATTAATAAATGAGGATAATCTGTTAACGATTTATTTATTGAGTGAACAACGAACAAGCTCATTTTTGTATAAAAGATGAGCTTGTTTCTATATTATCTGAAAATGAACCTCTTTTCCATAACATTTAGTTAAAAGTATATGAATAGTACGCCCTTTTCTTACATTGGAACAGCAATATA
>CAYFRV010000043.1:0-12561 GCA_964345495.1 uncultured Bacteroidales bacterium
GCTTGTTAAAAAACTGATGGTAATTTCAAAATTTACCTCTACTTCTGAATTTGCCGTTTTACTTTGGTTAGTCATATAATACTTCTGTACATAGAAAAATTATTTGAGTTCTTTATATCAGGCGTATTGTAAAATAAAACTCTCTCTTTCATAGCTTAATAGAGTGGAGTTTTTTTTTCACAGGTTTTGCTTTGCTTCACCCCTTTTGTTATTACTTCCCGGGGCTATGCCACTGTGCCATGTCGCCTCTTCGCCTCTTCACCTCTTCGCCCCTTCGCCTCTTCGCTTCTTCACCCCCTCGCCCCTTCACTATCAAAACCCCTTACCTCATCATCCGCCAATGCCTTCTGCTTGCTGCTTATCTTTTTATACGTTGCTGCTGCAATTCCCGTTCTATCCAAAAACATCCTTTATTGCTTTTTATACCCGGAATATCAGATTTATCTTCAGATTTAGACTTTCCACAGTTAAAAAACAAGTTTATTCCAAAACGAAAATTCAAATTTTGAACATCCAAAGGTTTTATAGCCAACAAATTATCACTTACAACATAAAACTGGGCGGTTTTATTCTGCACGGAAATTCCTGCGCCAATATTATCAAATGCGTAATTGCGATAAGAATAAGATGCAGTAAAAGAAAAGAAATCGAAAAATTCTGTATTATACGAAAGAGTAAGCGAAGGGTACAACCGCTGTTTATAATACGTCGTTTTACTTAACACACCTAAATCCGCATAGTCATTAATTGAATAAGTCAATCCGCCATATAACTTCAGAGGTAAAAAAGTAGTGTAAGGTTTCTGTGTCGTATTTGTCTGCCATGAATTACTTATAGAATCGATAATATTTTCTATACTATAACCATCTTCTATTTCCTCCTGAGTCACACCAGAATATTCGACACGCTGCTTCACATCTATATTATTCAGATTGCTCCTCCAACGTATAAAGCCCAAATCAACCAGACTGGCATAAAAATTTATACGGTCGCTGTAATTATGCATTAAACCAGCATCAAATGAAAAACCCGGATTTTTACCGTTCATAAGAAGATTCAAATAATTCACTTCATCCAAAGAAACAGAAGAAACATTGCCATTTTCATCTTTTTCTACACTTATTGGCAGGGAGCTATTGGCAATATAAGCTGACGAAATATCCAGAGCAAAATTTTCTTCTCCCGTATAAATTTTGAGCATTTCATTTCGCGTGTTTAAATTCAGTTTTCCGAAAAGAAGCTTAGGGCGTACACCAACCTTCAAATCATCGGTGATCCATTTGGCAGCGCTCAATGAATACTCACGGTAATATGAATATTTTACACCCAAACGATTCACTTCTGCAGTTTCTCCAACATACTGAGTATTACCTTTCCATGCCAAACTCATCAACTCACCGGGGACCGTTGCCCATAAGCCGGTCTTTTCTGCAATATTAAAATTAAGGAAATAATCCTTGTACCAGTATCCCAGAGAGAATAAGTTCGTATTAAGTTCAACGCTTATCAAATCTAAATTGTGCATCTTTTGCGTTAAATAACTAAAATCGGGTACGCGATTCCCTTCTGCATTTTCAGGGAAAAGTTGATTGTAAGAAATAACGGTATTATCATAATTAAAATAAAAAGAAGATAAAACCGGAATGCCTATATAATTGCAGGTGGAAGTAAAAACAGGATTAAGTAAAGTTTTTTGGGGCAACTTTTTGTGAAAATACATCGTATTTTGACCTCTGACGCTTTCATGGGCAGCAAAAATAAAAACAAAAGCAATCATATATTTAAATAATCTGATAAACATAATAAAACGTTTATTTACTTAGTCAAAATCAGCGGGATTCACTTTTAGTTTTGCCTGTAAACCTATTTTAGCATTCACCTTGTAATCTTCATAAAATTTTATTTCTTCCAAACTTTCATTTGTAACGTAAATTCCCCCATGAAAAACAGCATGATCTGCCTTGTATAAATTATTAATTTCAGAAGAGTCAAGAGGAACATCAACTTGCTGATAAGAAGGGCGGTACACATTATGTTCTTCATCCACTTCACCGGGTTCAATGATAAGTTTTTCTGAAAATAAAGAATCAAGCAGTTGTCGCCCATAATAAAGATACACCTGAGTTTCGGTTTTTGTAGGATATCCATTACGAATGGCCAATCGCAGGGAAAGATACTGAATCTTATCCTTTTCTTCAATAAATTGATTCATTGAGAAATTCAGATGAAAAGTGTCCTGAATACGCTTTTTGTCCAGGTAATATAAACTATCTTCATAATATACAAGGAACGAATCAAGCGGAATAGAATCATAAAAGCTATGATGTTCAAAATAAGAATTCAGCTCCACATCTCCCTCTCCTACAGGCACAGAAAGGTCAGGCTTCCAATTAAGCGAATCGTCAATTACTATATCTGAGTAATTATCATCAATACAAGAAGGAAGAATAAACAACCATAAAACCAGCAGCAAAAAAAACCGGGACATTGCCCGGTTAAAAAATGTAAATCTCTTATTTTTAAAGATCATCAAATCTGATTTGTTATTGTGTTTCTTCTTGTGATTCTTTATTAGCCTGATTAGATTGCTGGAAAGAAGAATAAATTCGATTAATCGTAGTTTTCATACCTTTCAAACCTTCATCAACGCTATTTTTAAGATTACTCCATTGATCGCCTGATTCCTTTGAAAGCTCACCCAAGTTACTCTCCAGTTTAGCCCTTTGCTGTTTCAGGGTTTCCACCTGGTTTAATAATTTCTCTCTCATATCAGAACTCGAATGCTTAGCTTTACTCTCCAGATCTGAAATCCTTGAGCCAAAGCTATTAAGCCAGTCTTGCGCTCTTTCATAAAAATCCTGTTTATCTTTACTGACTTTATCAATAAAATCCTCATATTGTTGAGAAACTTCTTTCCACTTTTCTTCGGAAGATTCAAGCATACCTCTGTATTTCTTTTCCAGCTCTTCTCTCTCTTCCTTTAGTTTTTTCAGCTTGGTATTCAATTCACCAGTCTGATCGCCGAGGTTATTCAGCCCCTCTTCTGCATTCATCTTTGCTTCCAGAGTTTTATACTCCAATGCATAAATCTTAGACAATATTTTCTTTGTAAGAATTTCTGCTCGCTTTTCATAAACTGTTCTTTGCTCATTCATAGTCTTATTCTCCTTTATTTGGTTATTAATTTAATTCTATACAAACTTATTTAAGATAATACAAAAACTTCAATTTGTCAAGACAATTACCTTTCCAATTAAACAAGAAAAGTAAAAAAATGTTGTACATCTCAAAAATTCACTTTAGCTATTAGCTCTAAAAAAAATTATATCCAATCAAGCTTCATGAATAGTTACTATCACATTTCTGCTTCTTCTTGGGCCATCAAATTCGCAAACAAATATATTCTGCCATGTGGACAAGCCTAACGAACCATTTACAAGAGGAATCGTCTCTGAAGGCCCTATTAAACCTGCTTTTAGATGTGCATCTCCATTGTTGTCCTGAGCGTCGTGTTCCCAAACCCCAGAAGGGATAATCTTTTTCAATAGACTAATCACATCATTTTGAACAGACTGATCCCAGTTTTCCTGAATCATAATCGCTGCCGTAGCACCTTGTACATACACCGAAACAATTCCCTGCTCAATGTTACTTTTTCGTACTACCGCCTCAACTTCACGGGTAATATCAAATAAACCGTTGGTTTTATCTGTTTTTATCTGTATGATATCTTGCATAATTTATTCTTTTGATTTTTTTAAAAATTAACATGAATATTTAACAATGTCAAGAATTATCAGCCTCCATATTTTTGAATTAAAAAAAATAAACAAGATAAATGGTATGTTATTTCCACTATTAGAGAAGTTTTTCTAATTTCGCACATTTAAAGATGTTTATTTGAAAATACTTATAACTATGGAATATAGCTTTCACGAGATAGAAAAAAAGTGGCAAAAATATTGGGATGAAAATAAGATTTACAAGGTTGAAGTAGATCATAACAAACCCAAGCATTATGTATTGGATATGTTCCCTTATCCTTCGGGAGCGGGTTTGCACGTAGGTCATCCACTTGGGTATATTGCCTCAGATATTTATTCGCGTTTTAAGCGAATGGAAGGCTATAACGTATTACATCCAATGGGCTATGATGCTTTTGGACTCCCCGCGGAACAATATGCCATAAAAACGGGGCAACATCCTGCTAAAACCACGGATCAAAACATCAAACGTTATAAGGAACAATTAACACAGATTGGTTTTTCTTATGATTGGGATAGAGAGCTGAGAACATGCGACCCAAAATATTACAAATGGACACAATGGGCTTTTTTGGAAATGTTTGAGCATTGGTATAATAACAAAACACAAAAAGCTGAGCCCATAAGTGAATTAAAAGAACTGTTCAGCAAAGAAGGAAATAAAAATATCGATGCAGCCTCCAATGAAGTTGAGCCCTTTACCGCTGAGGAATGGAACTCAATGAGCGAAAAAGAGCAGCAGGAAACCTTACAAAATTACCGGCTGGCCTATCTTGCAGACACAATGGTGAATTGGTGTCCGAAACTTGGCACTGTTTTGGCAAACGATGAAGTGAAAGACGGTTTATCAGTCAGAGGCGGGTATCCCGTAATTTAAAAAAAAATGAAAAAATGGAGCCTGCGGGGGACTGCTTATGCTGAAAGATTGCTTAATGGACTGGAACAACTTGAGTGGCCGGAATCGCTGAAAGAAATACAGCGAAACTGGATTGGCCGCTCAGAAGGAGCCGAAATCTTCTTTTACCCGGAAAATTCTGATAACCCAATGAAGGTTTTCACTACCCGTCCGGATACATTATTTGGCGTAACATTTATGGTACTGGCTCCGGAAAGTGACTTGGTGGAGCAATTAACAAAAGAAGAATACAAACCGAAAGTGGATGAGTATGTACAAAAAGCCAAAACACGATCTGAGAGAGATCGCGTTGCCGACACAAAAACGGTTAGTGGCGAATTTACAGGAAGTTATGCAATTCATCCTTTCACAGGAGAAAAGCTTCCAATATGGGTAAGTGATTATGTTTTGATTGGCTACGGAACCGGTGCCATCATGGCAGTACCAGCACACGATGAAAGAGACCATAAATTTGCCAAACACTTTAATTTATCAATCATACCTGTCATTGAAGGAGGGGATACTGAGAAAGAAGCGTTTGATTCTTTAGAAGGGAAGGTGATAAACTCACAGTTCATCAATGGTCTGAAAGCTGAGGAAGCCATTCCCGAAATCACGAAAGAACTTGAAAAGCAGGGCTTGGGAGAGAAAAAAATAAATTACCGGCTGCGCGACGCTATTTTCAGCCGTCAAAGATACTGGGGAGAGCCATTTCCAATTTACTATAAAGACGGAATGCCTTATCCACTAGACAAAAGCAAACTTCCACTGGAACTTCCTGAAGTTGATGCCTTTAAGCCGACAGAAGATGGTAAACCACCCTTGGCCCGGGCTAAAAACTGGAAAACAGAAGAAGGTTATCCGCTGGAATTAAGCACAATGCCCGGATTTGCCGGTTCTTCAGCCTATTATCTGAGATTTATGGATCCGCATAATGAGAATGCGCTTGTATCAAAAGAAGCAGATGAATACTGGAGGAATGTCGACCTATATGTAGGTGGGATTGAACATGCAACCGGCCATCTTATTTATTCACGTTTCTGGAATAAATTCCTTTATGACATCGGATGGGTGGTTGAACCGGAACCATTCAAAAAACTCATCAACCAGGGAATGATTCAGGGACAGTCGAGTTTTGTCTATCGAATTAAAGGCACAAACAAATTTGTGTCTTACAACTTAAAAGACGAATATGAGGTGACTCCATTGCACGTTGATGTAAACATGGTTAAAAACCACGTACTTGACATTGAAGCTTTCAAAAAGTGGAGCCCCGAATATAAGGAGGCTGAATTTATTTTAGAAGACGGCCAATATATTTGTGGCACTGCAGTGGAAAAAATGTCGAAATCATTGTATAATGTAATTAATCCGGACGATATAATACAAAATTATGGCGCAGATACATTGCGTATGTATGAAATGTTCCTCGGTCCGGTTGAAATGTCAAAGCCATGGGACACAAACGGCATAGATGGCGTTTATAAATTTCTGAAGAAATTCTGGAGACTTTTCCATGACGAAGAAGGTAACTTTAGTTTAAGTGATGAAAAAGCAACAGAGCAAGAGTTAAAGACCCTTCATAAAACTATCAAAAAAGTCAAGGAAGATATAGAAAACTTTTCTTTTAATACGGCAATCAGTGCAATGATGATATGTTTAAACGACCTTTCCGGTATGAATTCAAATAAAAAAGACATACTGGAGCCTTTAAACCGAATGATTGCACCTTTCGCACCGCATATTGCGGAAGAATTATGGCATAGAGCAGGAAACGAAAGTTCTGTAGTTTTGGAAACGTTTCCAAAATATAATGAAGAATATCTAAAGGAATCTTCTATAACCTATCCGGTTTCATTCAACGGCAAAGTACGATTTAAAATTGAATTACCCGTTGACATCGAACAAGAAAAGGTAGAAGAAATTATCATGAACCATGAAAATGCTCAAAAGTGGCTTGGTGGAAAAAAACCTAAAAAAGTAATCTTTGTGCCCAAAAAAATAATCAATGTGGTTGTCTAAAATAATTCTGCCGAAAATAAACAAAGAAACCATCTTTCCCATTGCAAAATCTTATGCAATAATCACTTTTGGATTATTCATAAATGCAATTGGCTGGACTGTATTTTTGATTCCTGCAAGAATTACCGGTGGAGGGCTGACCGGTGTTTCTTCGCTTTTGTTTTATGCATTCGAATTGCACGTAGGAGCCACTTATTTAATAATGAATGGATTACTTATTGTTTTAAGCATCCGGTTTCTTGGTAAAAGTTTTGGACTTAAAACAATATTTGCTACCGCTATCCTGTCCCTGTTTTTGTCTTTATTAGAAGGAATAGTTACTGAACCAATTGTAGACGAACATTTCATGTCTGCAGTTGTTGGAGGTATATTGGCAGGTGCAGGTGTTGGATTAGCTATATCGCAGGGCGGAAGTACCGGAGGAACAGATATTATCGCAATGATGATCAATAAGCACAAAAACATCAGCCCCGGTAAAATTCTTCTCTATCTGGACATAATAATTATTTCTTCGTCTTTTTTTGTATTTCAGTCTATAGAAAAAATGGTTTATGGTTATGTAAGTATGGCGGTTACCGCTTACACCATTGATATGGTTTTGACCGGTGCCAAACGAACCGTTCAGATGTTTATCTTATCAAAAAAATATGAGATCATCGCCAACCGTGTCGGCACAGAGGTCAGAAGAGGCATCACAATTTTAAATGGAAAAGGCTGGTATACGCAGGAAGAAACAAAAATTCTTATGATTCTCGTCAGAAAGCAGGAATCTAACCATATTCTTAAAATTATAAAAGAAACAGACCCCAACGCATTTATTTCCCTTGGAAATGTTATGGGTGTGTATGGATCAGGTTTCGAAAGAATTAAAGGAAAATAATTACAACCCTAAGTCCCAAATTCCTTAAGCAATAGTGAAAGTATAAAATACTTACTGAATTTAGGTATAATTCTTTGTTTTTAGCGAAATTAAGATTTATTAATTCTGGAAATTCTTTATATTTGTAGAGTAACAACAATTAAATTCATAGACATGGCATATAAAAGGGTTTTCAGTATTACTTTTTTCAGCATTTTGCTCCCGCTTACTTTTATCCTGCTAATATCCAGAGGAAATGAGAAAAAATCAACTTCGATTTACAATACTGAAATCGATGAAAATATCTTATGCCAAAATCCGAAACAAGAATTCGGAATCGTAACGGACTCATTTAACATTGAAAAAAACAGAATTCGCTGGAATCAAAATATTGCAAAAATTTTGGATCAATATACTTTAGGTGAATATACAACACATGAGGTTGTAAAGGAAATCGACAAAGTATTTGACGTAACCAAATTTAAAGCAGGGAACCGATATAATCTTTATTTCCTTAATAACGACTCTACAAACAAACTCAAATATTTTGTTTACGAACACTCCCCAACTGAATATATTAAGATCGCATTAAAAGAAAAACTCAGTGTTCAGAAATTTGAAAAACCGGTCACAATAAAGAAAAGAAAATGTACGGGTAAAATAGAAGCTTCGTTGTGGAAAACCATGATAGAGAATAACATTAATCCTTCTCTGGCTATTGAATTATCGGAAGTATATGCATGGAATATAAATTTTTTCCGTTTAGATAAAGGAGACGAATTTAAAGTTATTTATAATGAAAAATACGTAGATAGTACGGCAATTGGAATACAGGATATTCATACGGCCTATTTTGTCCATAAGAGAGATACTTTCTATGCTATACCTTTCGAACAGGATAGCACACGAAGTTTTTTCGACTTAGAAGGTAACAGTTTACAACGCGAATTCCTAAAAGCCCCACTGCGTTTTAACAGGATAAGTTCAGGTTATTCCATGAGCCGTATGCATCCGGTTCTGAAATATCGCAGACCTCACCGGGGAGTTGATTATGCGGCTCCGAGAGGAACACCTATTTATTCCATTGGAGATGGTAAAATTATTGATAAAGGTTATGCAAAAGGAGCCGGTTATTACATAAAAATTCGACACAATAGCGTATATACTACAGGCTATAATCATCTGTCCGGTTACGGTAAAGGCATCAGAAAAGGCACAAAGGTTGAACAGGGTGATGTTATTGGTTATGTTGGAAGTACAGGATATTCTACAGGCCCTCATCTGGATTTCCGGTTCTGGAAATACGGAAGACCGGTAAATCCACTAAAGGTTGAAGCTCCTCCTGTAGAACCTATCAAAAAAGAAAACATGAAAGCTTTTGAAGAAAGAAAAAAAGAGTTTCTTGAAGAGCTCTCTGGTTTTGACTCATAAACCCTCCGGGAATATTTTATGTATCCTTAGCTATTTTTTTTATTAAATAAATTTATATTTTTACGTAAGGAAATACGCGTGCTTATGTATAGAATTATATTGTTTTTGTCTTACTTTTCTTTCCTGTTTTCTTCTTCTCTTGCACAGGATATTGATTTCCGAAATTACACCATTAAAGATGGGCTTGCACAAAACACCATTACCTATATCATGCAGGACAGTAATGGCTATATGTGGTTTGGTACGCAGCTAGGTATCTCACGGTTTGACGGAAAAGAGTTCAAAAATTTAAAAATGTCGGATGGCTTGCCAAATAATCATATCCAAACCATTTTTGAAGATCGGGAGCAAAATATCTGGTTTGGAACGCGTGAAGGGGTATCCAGATTCAACAGACAAAAATTTGTTAATTTCTCAGAGAAAGACGGCCTTGTTCATAATAATGTTAAACATATTGAACAACTTAAGAACGGAAATATAGTTTTTGCTACTTCTGAAGGAATTTCTGTTTTTGACGGAACAAATTTTAAAAATTTCACACAAGCAGATAAACTTCCTGATGGCAACGTTACTCATGTTTTCAAAGATGAACAATCCCGAATTTGGTTTGGTCTGCAGGAGGGACTTGCAATGCTCGGAAATGATTCTTTAAAGGTTTTCACTGAAAAAGACGGGTTCCCAAACGATGTTGTCTGGGATATAATCACCCGAAAATCCGGGGAAATTTGGATTGCTACACAAGAAAATGGATTATACAAATATCAAAATGGTGAGTTTACAAATTACACTGTTGATGACGGATTACATAGCAATATGCTGTTATCTCTGTATACGGACAACAATGATAACATCTGGATTGGGAGCTATAATTCGGGAGTTGCAAAATATAATGGGCGATATTTTAGTAAATTGAAAAACAAAAAAATCTCAGATAAAATCATTCTGGAGATTAATGAAGACAATTTTAATAATATCTGGTTCAGGAGTGCAAGGAATGGGGTCTTTAAATACACCAATCAAAAACTAAGGAATTTCAAAGCAGAAAATAACTTAATTGAAAATTACAGTGATAGCAAAAAAGGACTGCTAAGGGTAGACAGGGAAGGAAATATTTGGATAGGAACTGTTTCGGGTGTCTCAAGATACGGGAAAGCCATTTTTGAACATTACACTAAAGAACATGGATTGGTGGGAAATAACATTCTGGCTGTTTCAGCAATTTCAGAAGAAAATGTATGGATCAGCAGCTACAGTGGCCTAATGAATTATAATGGGGAAACATTTAACACTTATACTGAACTTAATGATATTTATTGTATCCATGCCTCAGATAAAGATAAAGTCTTATTTGGCTCAACTGGCTTACTTTACACATATGATGGTAATCAGTTCAAAGCGTATGACGACAGTTCAGTCTTTCCAAATCGTGATGATTTTATTCACGATATTCAGCCCGATAATCAGGGTAATTATTGGCTTGCCACAGACCGCGGTCTCGTAAGGTTTTATGAAGGAAAATTCGAACAAGTTGCTATTGACAGTATTAAAACAAAATCACTTGAAATTATTAATAACAAAATATGGATAAGTACTACAAATGGAGTTTATATTTTCAGTCCCTCCACAAATGAAATAAAAACCATTCGTACCGAAGATGGATTGCCGGATAACACATGTACGAACATGACTTTAGGTGAAGACGGCGGAATTTGGGTTGGCACAGACAATGGTCTTGCACATATTGATTCATCCAATCTTCAGCCTGATGTTTACAACATACAAAAAGGAATGCATTCCAATTCCATTTACCTGGTCCAGAAAGATTCAAAAGGCGCCATTTGGGCAGGACATGAAAAAGGAATAGAAAAAATAGAACCCGAAACCCAAAAAATAACTTATTATGGTGCCAAAGAAGGCTTTTATCCCCTGGAAACGAATGAGGGGGCGGTAAGCATTGACAATGAAGGACACCTTTGGTTCGGAACTGTTGAGGGTTTAGTAAAATATGTGCCTGAAAATGACAGAATAAACAAAAAAACTCCGTTAACCTATATTCATTCTTTGAAATTATTTGACAAAGAAACTGATTTTTCAACATATTCAGATTCAATTAACAAGGAAACAAACTTACCTGTAAACTTAGAATTGCCGTACAATAAAAATTATCTGACCTTTGAATTTGTTGGACTTCACTATACAAATCCTGAAAAAGTAAGATATAAATTTATGCTGGAGGGGTTTGATAGCGATTGGTCTGAACCTACCGAAGAAAGATCAGCAACCTACAAGAAATTACCAAACGGGGAGTACACTTTTAAAGTTCTGGCCAGAAACAATGACGGGGTATGGAATAAAACCCCGGTGACCTACTCATTCACCATAAAACCTCCTTTCTGGAAAACGTGGTGGTTTTATACACTTGCGGGAATATTTATTTTGTTCTTGATTTATCAATTTATTAAGGCAAGAGAAAGAAAATTAAAACATGACAAACAAATTTTAGAACAAAAAGTCAAAGAAAGAACCCATGAAATAGCAGAACAAAAGGAGAAGATAGAAAAAGCTAATAAAGAATTACGTACAAAGCAAGAACAAATTTTATCTCAGAAAGATGAGATTCAGAAACAAAGAGATATAGCAGAAGAACAGAGAGACCAAATTTCTAAACAAAAACAAGAAATCACCGATAGTATTATTTACGCAGAACGCATCCAACAAGCAATTTTGCCTCCTGAAGATTATTGCAAATCCATTTTACCTGACCACTTTATTCTTTTCAAACCCCGCGATATTGTAAGTGGAGATTATTACTGGATGACACAAAAGAACAACAAAACCATAATTGTAGCAGCTGACTGCACAGGGCATGGAGTCCCCGGTGCATTTATGAGTATGCTGGGTGTATCTTTTCTGCATGAGATAGTAAATACAATGGATGATGTACAGGCCCATTTAATTTTAAACCGGCTCCGCTATTATGTAAAGAAAACCCTTTATCAAACAAGAGACGATAGCCAAACAAAAGACGGAATGGATCTGGCATTGTGTATTATTGATCATGACAAGAAGATACTTCAATATGCCGGAGCTTATAATCCTTTATATTATATTCGCGACGGGGAATTACATCAGATTAAAGCCGATAGAATGCCTATCGGTGTACACATAAAAGAAAAAGATACCTTCACAAAACATGAATTAGAAATACAATCCGGTGATGTTTTCTATATTTTTTCGGATGGCTATGTTGATCAGTTTGGTGGAGAAAAAGGCCGAAAGTTTAAAACCAAGCCATTTAAACGTCTTCTTACCCAAATCCACAAAGAACCAATGAATATTCAAAAGCAAAAATTAGACGAAACCATTGTGGAATGGCAGGGAGATCATGATCAAGTGGATGATATTATCGTGATAGGATTTAGGGTAACCTGATAGATATCAAATTAATACTGTACTTTCAGTGATATTTAAAATTTACCTCAACTGCTGAATTTGCCTGCTTAGATGCCCTAATTAATCAACTCAATTAACTTAGTCAACTTCAATATATTTAAGCTGAAAATCTGATTTTGAAGTTTATCTTCTTCTTC
>CAYFRV010000043.1:12661-15649 GCA_964345495.1 uncultured Bacteroidales bacterium
TCAACTTCAATATATTTAAGCTGAAAATCTGATTTTGAAGTTTATCTTCTTCTTCTGAATCTGATTATTTAAGGCCTTTCCCAATTTATAACAGATTCATGTATGTGCGCTAATATTGGCGGTTTCAATTCAATTCTAATTTGTAATCAGCTGCAATTCTGGTACATTCATAATGCGATAGCTTCAACAAAAAACAAAATTTGATTGTTTTTGAATTTAGGATTTTGTTGAACTAAAACTATACATTATGAGAAAACTTTTACTTATTTCAATCTTGATTGCTTTTGGAATCTACAGCAATGCACAGCCCTGGGAGTACAAATACGCAAATACACTTGGCGGTTCAGATGGTGGTGAACGTCCAGTAGACATCATTTTAGATGACAATGACAATCTGATACACGCTGGAAATTTCAGTAGTTCAAGTATAGATATTGCTTCAAATATTATAGATCATGGGAACCCCGGAGCTGAAGATGTAAACGCATTTGTGGCTGGTTATGCTAACGACGGTTCTTTAAACTGGGCAAAAGGACTTACAGGTAACAGAGGAGTAAGCGTTAAATTTTTAAAACATGCGCCCAATAATACGAACTATCTGTTTGGTGATTTTACCTCGGATACCTTGTTTTATGATAATAGTATGGTATTTTCTGATACTACTTATTCAAAAACCTTTCTATTCAGTATCGATCCCGATGGCGCACTGAATAATTCAAACATGTTAAAAGCTGTTGGCTCCTCGGCAAACTTTATGAGTAATGATGTTATGGTTGATGAAAATAGTAATTTCTATTTTACCGGTGATTTATTCGGTAATACATTAATTATAGCCGGGGAGGATACTCTAGAAGGAAACAATGACAATAATTCGCAGATGATTTTAGGGAAATATGATGCTCAGGGTAATTTGGAATGGTCTTTTACCGATGAAGTTTTCAATAATACATATTCCGGAAGCTCTGTTAAAGCTTTTGATATGGATGCCAATTCAGAAATCATTGTTGGTGGGGCTTTAAAAAACAATATTACTTCTGTAATTGGAAATGACACTTTAGTAAATATTGGAGAAACCGATCTCCTGTTGGCAAAATTTGACCAAAGTGGCAATCCTCTATGGGGCAAAAACTTTGGTACTACTAACCTTGAAGAAATCCTGGATATCAGCACCGATGAAAACAACAATATTTTTGTTTTCGGAAAGTTTTACGGAGACACATTGTCTGTTGAAGGCCAGGAATTGATAAATGACACTTCAGGGTCTTTTGCGTCACAATTTTTTATTGGAAAATTTAGCTCATCAGGTACTTTACAATGGATGAAAAAAACAGGTGTTGGTGATTCTTTTAGAGATGAAGAGTGGAGCATTAAAACAGATGCGGGCGACTTGTATCTTATGTCATCTTTTGTTGATTCAACTCTCAGCCTTGGAAATACAACATTAACCAGTCATGGCAACCATGACCTTCTATTGGCAAAATTCGATGGTTCAGGAAATACCCTTTGGGCCAAAAACTTTGGTGGAACCGATAAGGACGACTGGTTTGATTACGAAATGGGCAACAGTACCATGTTCCTGACAGGAAATTTGAGAGGTGAGATGATTTTTGGTCTTGATACGGTGAATAAGTCAAACCGTTTTGGTTTCTATACAGCACAGGTAGATCTGGCAAATGGTGATTTTCTCGATGTAAAAACAGATACAACTTCAAAAGTTGCTTATCCCGGTGATTTTGAAATAAACAATATAGAGCTTGATAATAACGGAGCACTTTATATGAACGGAGGATTTACTTCGTCGGGCATAGAACTGGGAAATAATAGCCTTAACTATTACGGTGGAAAAGATATATTTATCGCTAAACAATCAAAGAGCTATGCCATTTCCGGGTTAGTCTATGATTATTCTGAACAACCCGTAACAAGTGGAATGGTTTATTTATATGATTATGCTGGTTCCGGCCCTTTTAAAGTAATTGATTCTGTTAATATAAATGCTGAAGCCTATTATACTTTCCAGAATTTAGAATTTGGCAAATACCTTGTTAAGGCTGTTCCTAACAGCACTGATTATCCAAATTTGATGATGTCGTATTATGACGATGCTATTAGCTGGAAGGATGCATTAGTTATTAATACAGAAGTAGGCTCAAACCATGCGGCAAATATATACTTACGAGAGTTGCCTCAAAACACGGGTAATGCAACAATAGATGGTGAAATAACACAGGAAGATACGAAAATCACAAAATCAACAACAGAAGTTACAGGCAAACCGGTTAAAGGAGTTTCGGTTATTCTTAAAGGCAAAAAGAAAGCAGATGAGGACATCTATGACTTTACTGAAACTAATAGTCAGGGAATTTATTCCTTTGGAAATGTCAATCAGGGAAAATATTCCATCGATATTGAATACCCGGGGATGAATCAGAAAGAAACCTATGAACTTGATGTCGTTGAGGATAAGGACAATTATGATAACTATGATTATGTCATGGTAGGGGATACTGTTTTTATCGCAGATACCGATACTGCAACCGATGTTGAAGGACTATCTGACAATGAATTCCAAACTTTAAGTATATATCCGAATCCAGCTTCACGTTATCTTTATGTAGAAATCGATAAGGAAATTAAAATAAAGCAAATAAAGCTGAATACAGTAAATGGCCGAGTAGCATACTCAAAGGGTTTTTACGGAAAGAGAAATCGTCTCCGTTTGAATGTTGAAGACATGGAGTCTGGTATATATATCCTTCGTATTATAACATCAAATGATGAAATTGTCCGTAAATTGATTATTCAGTGATTGTTTATCAATAAAAAAGATGGATTCAACACTTTTGCCAATTGAATAATAAAGATAAACCCTGAGAACACTGAGTTCATGCTCTTGTTTTTGGGGTTTTCTTTATAATTTATTGTTTATTTGTGCTTATCGGATGGCAATAATCACTAACCTCGTTTTTTAAATAATTTAAGATTATT
>CAYFRV010000044.1:0-15623 GCA_964345495.1 uncultured Bacteroidales bacterium
AGCACCAAATGCGTGAAATGCGCTCAGCTATAACCAAAAATCACGAATATTGAATATTTCACACAGGTGGATTGTCCTATCGAAGAAACTTATTTTTTCTCAACGCTAACTTTAAAAAAGTCGATTAATTCTTTCAATTGATTCGCCGGTGAAGTTAAATCCTCTGCATTGGTCGACAATTCTTCCGAAGAAGATGCATTTTGCTGAGATAACCATGTGATTCAAGCCAAACAAGTAAACTTACAATCAGCACTATTGAAACCATCAATACTCCTACCACCATTAGCAATGAGTTCTTAAACATCAATCTTAGTACGATGTAGGCTATACCAATACTGATTACTATAATGATAAGTTGCTTTAATAAAATTTCCTGCATGGCGTTTATTGGTTTAGGTTTATCCTTAATACTACGGAAATATTGGGGTTTTGTTAGAGGAAAATAAGAGTTTTCTTTATGAAACCTGCTCATATTAGTCATTAACTTTTGATTCAGAGCTGTTCTTTTTAATATAAAAGTTAGCTTATTAGTTCTCAAAAAATAATTACAGTAAGATGTCTAATAAGCAGTGGGTTAGTTTTAATATTGTGGTTTTCACGAATGATTTATGAGCAATTATTTTGGGTGTCTGTGAAAATCATCTATATTTGCAACCGCTTATGGTGATAGTTATTGCTTTCCGCAATAGCTATAAGAGGGAACCCGGTGAAAAACCGGGACAGTACCCGCTACTGTAATTCCCGATCTAACAATGTTAGATTAGCGTTTTTACAAACCTCGCCACTATTCGGCAGCTGCCGAATGGGAAGGCAGTAAAAACCGGGATAAGTCAGGAAACCTGCCATAGAGCTTTTTATCAATGCTTCCGGGATAGAAGTGAAATGAGGTCATAAAGTAATATTTTAAGTCTGAATTTTCGGAAGTGTAAACGATTGAGGACGACCAAAAGCGTCTTTTTCTCCTTGGGTTATTCTATTGGGTTAACCAGGGGAGCATGAACGTAAATGACGTTAATGTCGATAATGTTATTAGTATAATCAATTAAAATACACTTTTTATGAAACACTTAGCAAAACTTCCATTTATTGTACTATTCTTATTAGTTGGAATAAATAGTTCTTTAGCAAAAGAAAAAAAAGACGGAACACAACAAGCAATACTTTTAACAGCATTTGGGACCTCTGTTCCTAAAGCTAACAAAGCTTATAAGAACATAGAAGAAGAATTTCGTAAAGCGTTTCCTGACAAGGACATTCAGTGGGCATATACATCTTCTTTTATACGAAAAAAATTAAGAAAACGTGGACAAAAGATTCATTCCCCTGCTATGGCTTTATCAAAATTAGCTGAAGACGGGTATGATCAAATATTTGTTCAGTCCCTGCATGTTATTCCCGGTAGTGAATATCACAATTTATTGAACACTGCAAAGCGATTTGAGGGAATGCCCGAGGGTATAAAAAACATTACAATAGTTGACCCGCTTTTGACATCAAATGCCGATATGCATAATGTTTCAAAAGCCATGATTGAAAATATACCAGAGGAACGAAATCCCGATGAAGCAGTTGTTTTTATGGGACATGGTTCGCATCATGCAGCTAATATCTATTACCCGGGAATGCAGTATTATCTGTGGAACAGGGATAATCTTTTATTTGTAGGTACAGTTGAAGGAGCTCCTAAACTTGATGAGGTGCTGCAAAACCTTCAGCAAAATCAAATTGAAAAAGTTTGGCTTTCCCCTCTCATGGCCGTAGCAGGCGATCATGCTAAAAATGATATGGCTGGTGAGGAAGCCGATAGCTGGAAATCAGTTCTGGAGTCCAAAGGATACAAAGTAAAAACTGTATTAAAGGGTATGGCAGAATATGACAATATCGTCTCTGTATGGATTGATCATCTCAGAGCAGCGATGAGTGAAAAAAATAAGTAAGGATTTATTATATTATTTGTTGATCAACAAAATCCGTCGAAGCTTCACATCATTATTCACATTAACACAAACAATTAAAATTAATCAAATCAAAAAGAAAAAACGTAATGAAGAAAATAGCATTAATATTCGTATTTCAGATAGTGGCATTTTCATTATATGCACAGCAATATAGTATCAAAGGAACAGTGACCAAACCGAACGGGGACCCAATATATACAGCTAATGTTTATCTTGAGGGAACTACCCGGGGAACTGTGTCTAATCATGAAGGAAAATTTGAAATTAATAGTATCCAGCCTGGAGAATATGTGCTTGTGGTATCCAGAATGGGTTACGGACGCAAAAAAGAACAACTTGACATTACAACTGATATTGAGAACCTTAATTTCGAATTATCGGAGAAAGCTCAGGATTTGGGTCAGGTAACAGTTACCGGAACAGGTACTCCTTATCATATTAAAAATAATCCTGTTCAAACTGAGTTGGTTAGCGAGAAAAACATCGAGGAAATATCAGCCAGGAATTTTGAAAGCATGATGACTTCTATTAGTCCTTCGTTTGATTTCTCGCCTAATTATATGGGTTCTTCCATGAAGTTAAACGGGTTGGGGAGTGATTATATTCTGATGCTGGTGAACGGAAAGAGACTTCATGGAGGCCTTGGAGGTCATATAGATATGAATCGCATCAACCCGGAAAATATCGAGCGCGTTGAAATTGTTAAAGGTGCTTCATCTGCTCTTTATGGTTCGGATGCTATGGGCGGAGTGGTCAATGTTATTACAAAACAGCCGGAGAATAAAGTAAGTGTGTCCAATAACACTGTTCTCACTAAACATTCAACCTGGCAACAAAATAACAATATTGACCTGAATTTTGGCAAATTTTCATCTCATACTTCTTTTACAAGAAAACAAACAGATGGTTGGCAGCTAAGCCCTTATGAATACGATAGCCGGGCTGATACTACATTTAGAACCGATGCCAAGGCCCAGTATGCCTATTTGAATAATACTATTAATCAACGATTTGAATATTCAGTCACTGAGAATCTTGAAATTTATGCCTCGGGTAAATTCTATAAAAATGACAGAAAGCGTCCTCAAACTGTCAGGAGCTATAATTTATATTTTGAGGATCAGAGTTATTCAGGAGGAGCGAAATATATAATTAATTCCAACTCTAAAGTTACATTTGATTATCATTCCGACTTGTTCAAATATTTTTATAATTACAATCAGGATGATGGTCATTATTCGAAAGGGGATAAGTCGTTAAATAAAGAACAGAAAAGGAACGATTATGAATTGAAATGGGTGCATCGTTTTTCAGAATCTCACCGTGTTTCCCTTGGAAGTAAATATTCTAATGAGGAATTATTCAGCGAAGGCCGTGTTGTGAATGATCAGGCTAATGCTAATACGATAGCTGTTTTTGCTCAGGATGAAATACAGCTCTTTGATAATTTCATGGCAGTTCTTGGGGCTCGTTTTAGCTCACACAAGGAATTTGGTAATGCTTTTACACCCAAGGCAACATTAATGTATGGCTGGAATGATTTCAAATTCAGGGCAAATTATGCCAGGGGTTTTAAAGCACCTACACTTAAGGAATTGTATTATAGGTATGAAAGGCGGGGACGATTATATTTGGGAAATACAAACCTTGAGCCACAAAAATCAGACTATTACGCTACATCTGTAGAATATAATTCAGATCAGACTTCTTTCAGCATAACAGGATATCATAATGAGGTTTTTAATATGATTGATTATAAGAAGGTTGAAACTTTGCCTGACGATGAAGTGGAGGGTATAACCACCACAAAAAAACATTTTAATATTGAGGAGGCTTATACACAGGGAGTTGACTTTTTATTCAATGTGAACCTGCCTTATGGCTTCAGTGTTGGAGGAGGTTACAGCTTTATAGAGGCAAAAAATAGAACCAGTGATATTAGGCTGGAAGGTGTGGCTCAAAATTATGCGAATGTTCGGGTGAATTATAGTGCAGATTTTAATCAATATAATTTGAATGTCAGCCTTATTGGACGTATGCAGGATGAGAAGTTTTATACAGATTATAATGCCGATGCCTATAACATTTGGAAACTCACAACCATCCATAGTCTGGATTTAGGATTGCCTGTGGATACTGAGTTTACGCTTGGAATTGATAATTTGTTTGATTACCGGGACAATACCCCTTACGGATATCATTATGGAACACTGAATCCGGGGAGAAGATTGATTGCCGGATTAAGAATCAATTTTACCAAATAAAATTTTATACAAACAATTTTAAAAACAAAGAAAATTCCTGTCTACTAGCTTCAGGCAGGAATTTTCGGACATTATTAAGCTTTACCCAAAATTAAATAAAACATTGCAAACCAAATTATAAATACAATTTATGCAAATAACTGTCGTGAATATTAGAAGTTACCTGATATATGGGTTATTCTTTTTGTTGATTCTGCCTGTGTCCTGCAGTAAACCTGATGTTGGTGGAGAACAATCACAAATTGCAGCGGATGAGATTTCCCTTAAATATGCGAATGGTTTTAAAATAACAGAGCATGGAAGTTATAAATTAGTGGAGATATTTGATACGGATAATCAGGAAAAGGTCATCTCGCAGTTTAAATTATTTCCCCGGTCATACGAGGGTGAACTGAAAAAGAACGAAATCAGAGTCCCCTGTAAAAGAATTATCTGTCTTTCTTCCACTCAATTGGCATACTTTATTGAGCTAGATGCTATTGATAGACTGGTGGCACTCAATAGCAGCAGGTTTCTGTTTGATGAAAAGGTGAACGAGCGTATTAAGAGTGGTGCAATTAAGCGTGTAGGTAAAGAAGGAAATTTTAATGTTGAGCTGGTTGCCGGACTTGATCCGGATTTGATTCTTGTTTCGCCCTATAAGACTGGCGGATATGAATCTTTGAAGAATCTTGGTATGCCTTTAATGCCAATTGCTTCTTATACAGAAAAACATCCACGAGGAAGAGCAGAATGGATAAAACTAATCGGATTGTTGACAGGAAAAAGGAGATCTGCAGATTCTATCTTTCATTCCATAGATTCTACTTACGCTTACTATTTGTCTAAGGTAGAAGAAATTAATCAACGTCCGACCGTATTTAGTGGAAGAATGCATTCGGGGAATTGGTATGTGCCTGGTGGAGAGAGTTTTATTGCTCACCTGATAGAAGATGCGGGAGGTGAATATATTTTCGATAACAACAGAAAAGGAGGTACTCCACTCGACTTTGAAGCGGTTTATAGCAAAGCACATCAGGCAGATTATTGGCGTTTACAGGTTAGTAAACCCCCTCGGTTCAGTTTGAAAAAATTTAAAAGAGAAGATGCTCGCTATGCCGATTTTGAGGCTTTTAAAAGGCGGAATATTCTATCTTGTAATATTCGCGAGAAGCCTTATTATGAGGAAAACCCTGTGAATCCCCATCTTATATTGGCTGATTTTATTTATCATTTTCATCCTGAGCTTTTAAATAATTACAAACCCAGATATTATGAGTCTCTGGAATGAGTAAATACTTTTTAATTAAACGGCTTTAACTTAATGGTTAAATTATTCCATACAAAAGAGCAAAAACAACGCTTCAGCATCATAGGTATTTTATTTTTGCTGTTAGTATTGATAGCATCAAACCTGGCTTTTGGTACACTCACTATTCCATTGCCTGAAGTAACAAAAGCTTTGGCAGGCACCTCAATCGATAATGAAATGTGGCAGAACGTTATTCTTCGAACCCGCTGGCCTCAAACATTGGTTGCACTGGGAGCTGGCATGGCTCTCGGAGTTTCTGGCTTATTGATGCAGACTCTTTTTCGCAATCCACTGGCAGGTCCTTCGGTACTTGGTATATCTTCTGGTGCAAGCTTAGGGGTTGCATTTGTTATTATGGTGGCCGGAAGTATCTTTAAGTTTTCATTTCGATATCTTGGAATCTGGGGGGAGTTGGCTATAACTGCTGCTGCCATGATTGGTTCTTTGAGTATATTGTTGTTGGTATTGATTATTTCACGCCGGATAACAGGAACCTTAGGGGTTTTAATAATGGGTATTATGGTTGGATATTTGGCCAATTCAATTGTTGGAATCTTTAAATATTACAGCCTGGAAGAAGATGTTCACTCTTATGTTATTTGGGGGTTGGGGAGCTTTAATCGTCTTTCAGTTGTAAAAGCCAAGATATTTGCTCTGATTACGATTGTTCCTTCGCTGGGGGCTGTGTTACTGTCAAAATCATTAAATCTCCTATCACTTGGAGATAGCTACGCTAAAAATCTGGGATTAAATATCCGGTTAGCACGAAACCTGATTATTACTTTTGCAGGGATATTGACAGCTTTTGTGTCTGCTTTTTGCGGTCCAATAGTTTTTATCGGACTGGCCGTTCCACATTTGGCCAAATTAACTGCCCGGACATCAAATCATATCTATTTGCTTCTGACTACCGCTTTAATTGGCGGTGTTACTGCTTTGTTTTGTAACCTGGTTGCACGAATTCCGGGTAGTGATTTGTCATTGCCTATCAATACCGTAACTGCTTTTGTAGGTGCTCCTGTTGTGATATCAGTAATATGGAAAAAGCGAAAAGAACAATTGACTGATAGTTAAAAATATGCTTTATGACACAAATACTGCAAATGAAAAATCTTTCTGTTGGTTATAAAAATCGGAAAACAACGATTCCCATAAGTTCTTGTTTAAATGCTTCTTTACAACAGGGGGAATTGGTATGTCTTCTCGGGGCAAATGGGAAGGGTAAAAGCACTTTGCTTAAAACCCTTTGCAAGTTTATTCCCCGTTTAAATGGTGAGATTTATATTGACCAACAGCCGGTTGATCATATTAATGATATGGATATGGCCCGAAAAGTGAGTATTGTGCTTACGGATAAGATGAATGTACCTAATGCTACGGTTTATGAGTTAGCAGGCTATGGACGTAGTCCTTATACCGGTCTTATGGGAAAACTTTCAGATTATGATAAACGAATTGTTAATGAGTCAATAGAACTTTGTGGAATAGCTCATAAAAAAAATGATTTTCTTATTTCTCTGAGTGACGGGGAAAGACAAAAGGCATCGATTGCAAAAGCTTTAGCGCAGGATACACCAATCATATTACTGGATGAACCTACAGCTTTTCTTGACTTGCCTTCCCGCGTAGAAATCATGAAGTTGCTCACAAAACTCGCCCGAAAATCGAATAAAGCAGTCCTTATGGCTATACATGATCTGGATTTAGCTCTTCAGATGGCTGATAAATTATGGTTAATGCATGACAACCATTTAAGTTGTGGAACACCCGAAGATTTGCTATATAAAAATGCATTTCAGCAAATATTCAATAAAAGCGGAATTACTTTTGACAATTATTCGGGAATCTTCCGGGTTGACTATCAGAATAGCGATAAATTAACGGTACGAGGCCATGGGTTTGAGTATGTGCTTTTAAGAAGAGCCTTTGCAAGAGAAGGGATCGATCTCGTTAGGACAAAAGCTCCTGATCGGGTATGGATTAATATTGACCGTACTACAGAAACTCCCTTTCAGTTGTATAAAGAGCAACATCTGGTTTCATCAGAAAATTCTGTTGAAAGAATCGTTCGAAATACCCTGCAGCATTTGTATGAAAACTAATAAAATTAATGAAGGTAGCAGCTGTTCATAGTTATACAATTTATAACCAGGTAGAGAAGAATATCGAAGAATTGGGACGGCTTCTCTATCAGTTGGAAAGCCAGAAGGTTAATTTTGCTTTTTTCCCGGAATTAAATATTACCGGGTATGTCAAAGGGGCAAATGTGCTTCGGCAGATAACTAGTAATTGTAAGCGTATTTTTCAGGAGATCGCCCGTCTCTCAGAACGGTACAATTTATCATTTGCAGTGGGTATACCTGAACTTAGCAATACAAATTACTATATTTCACATTATCTATTTTCAAAGGGTGTAATTTTAGGAAAGCATCGCAAAACTCATTTGGGACCTTCAGAACAAAACATATACAGTTCTGGCAATCAGGTCAATGTTTTTTCAATGGGACAATTAAATATTGGAATACAGCTTTGTTTTGAAACTCATATTCCTGAAATTGCTTATGCACAAGCAAAAAGAGGAGCCAATGTCCTATGTATGGCCTATGCCTCGCCAAAAGAAAACGGCAGTGAAAAAATGGAAAGACTTATTCGTTTTTTATCTGCGCGGGCATACGATAATGCGTGTTACGTTTTGGCCTGCAATATGGCTGCTATTGGCCATACTGAAACATATTTTCCGGGGTTAAGCATGATTATTGATCCCAAAGGAAAGGTTATTTGTCGAAGTAATGGGGATCATTCCGGTTATTGCACTGCTCAGATTGATCTGGGTTTAACAGATAAGATAAAAAACTCAAGAATGGCTTGGTTTAACAATTTTAAACGTGATGACTTTTTGAAAACCATTTATAACAAAGAAACATAACTATGCAAAAGTTAACAGCAGTAGGACTGGGGCCCGGTGACGCTGAGCTTATTACAGTAAAAGGACTTAAACGTCTACAAAGGGCTGAAGTTATTTTTTATCCCTCGACTAACGACTCAGATGGAAAGAAGAAATCGTTTTCACTAAAAATTTTAGAGCAGTACCGTTTGAAAGCTCAACTTATTCCTCTATTTATACCAATGTCAGGAGATAACCAATATCATAACTATAAAAAAGCTTTTGAGCATGTTAAGTCTGTAGTTGAAAGCGAAAAAGAAGCAGCTATTGTTAATGAAGGCGATTTGTTATTCTATAGTACATTTGGTTATATCTTGCCTTTCTTTAAACAGGTCGGCTTACCCGTTGAAATCATCCCTGGTATTCCGGCTTTTATTGATGCAGCGAGTAAAAGTCAAACCGCTCTTATAGAAAAACAACAAAAACTTACAGTTGTCCCAGGGCCATCTTCATTTCAGGAAGTTAAAAAAGCATTACAGGATAATGAGGCTGTTGTCGTTATGAAGATGTCTACACTGGATCAATGGCATCGGTTTATTGATGAAAACGACTATCATTTTTTTTATGTCGAAAAGTTAGGTACTTCAGAACAATATTGCACAAGCGAGCTTGATGACCTTAAAAACAGAATTCATCCCTATTTTTCACTTATAATCTTATATAATCATACGAACTAATGAATATTCTATATAAACTTTAAAAAATTAAAATAGTTGCATGAAAATATATAGCATTGGAATTGGACCAGGCGACAGTCAATATTTAACGCCCCAGGCAAAAGAAATTTTACGAAGCGTAGAAGTTGTAATTGGTTATACATATTACATTGAATTAATTCAGGAATTTCTGGACGGTAAAGTAGTTATCGACACGGGAATGAAAAAAGAACAGGAACGGGTAGCAAAAGCATTTGAATTGGCTGAAGAAAAAGAAGTTGCCATTATAAGTAGTGGGGACTCCGGGGTCTACGGCATGGCTTCATTGTTATGGGAAACAAAAAAGAGATGGAATTCAGCCGTGGAAATTGAAGTTATTCCAGGGATAAGCGCTATGTTTGCCGCTTCAGCCCAATTTGGTGCTCCTTTTGGACACGATTTTTGTGCTATATCTCTCTCAGATCTTTTGACACCCTGGGAAAATATTGAAAGAAAAATTGTAGCAGCTGCCCAATCCGATTTTGTGACAGCAGTTTATAATCCTTCCAGTAAAAATCGTTTTTGGCAATTAATGCGGTTTAAAGATATCTTTTTAGAATACAGGAGTGCCGATACCCCTGTGGGAATTGCAAGGCAGGTCGGCCGGGATAAGGAAGAAAACGATGTGACCACCTTAGAAGACCTCCGGTCAACCATGGTGGATATGTTTTCAATTGTCATTGTAGGGAATAGCCAAACGGAAGAATTTGAAGGTAAGTTAATAACTCCGCGGGGTTATTATGCCGATGATAAGCCTGATAATTCAAATATTGGACGTAATATAATGAAAGAAAGTTTCAAAAAAATATTGCCTGAAATTGAATCTGAGAATAAATCCATTGAGCACAAATGGCTTGCGCTGCATTGTATTCACACAACAGCTGATTTCAGCCTGAATGACCATATTGGGATTAACGGAAACATTGTTTCTTTATTGCATTCTGCGCTTCATTCCGGGAATCCGCCGAAAATTATTACAGATGTGTCTATGGTAAAAGAAGGCATTCGCAAAACCATAGTTGAAAAATTAGGGATAGAAATTAAGTGCTATCTGAAAGATCCCCGAGTTCGTGATTTAGCTGAAAAACAAAATATAACAAGAACACAGGCAGGAATAAGGCTTGCAGTAAAGGAACATCCCGAAGGACTGTTTGTTTTCGGGAATGCCCCCACTGCACTAATTGAATTGATCAGGCAGATAAAGTCAGGAAATGCTTATCCCACAGGGGTTATCGCAGCTCCTGTGGGGTTTGTTAATGTAAAGGAAAGCAAGTGGCAGATGAAATATGGCTGTCCTGACATACCTTCTGTAATTATAGAGGGGAACAAAGGCGGAAGTAGTATTGCTGCCACAATTGTAAATGCCATTCTTTCCTGGAAGGATGCAGAGCAAATTAATCCGGGTAATGGCATTTAAATTTTAACTGAATTCTGCAGGGTTATATTTTATAATCAAAAAGCCCAGAAATTTAGTTTTTGGGTAATAAAAAAATAGTACAATAAATGCAAATATCTATCATAGGTATAAATGGCGAGACTACTAAATTTTCTTCTGAGGTTATGGAGATCATTCAAAAAGGGAAAAACTTTGCCGGAGGAAAGCGACATAAGAATATTATCTCAGAACTCCTCCCGGGAGATAGCAATTGGTTTGATATTGTTGCTCCCCTGGGTCGTCTCTTTGACAAAATTTCAGAATTGCCTGATAACTGGGTTGTCTTTGCTTCTGGTGATCCTTTGTTTTTTGGTATCGGAAATACGTTGAAACAACAATTCCCGAAAGCTACTATTACTGTCTATCCGACCTTTAATTCTTTGCAATTGCTTGCACATCGGTTCAAGTTAGCATACGGAAACTTCCGGACCATTTCACTTACAGGAAGAGAATGGCATGAATTTGATAAAGCGCTTATACAAGGTGTTGACAAGATGGGAGTACTTACAGATCGCAATAAGACACCAAAAATCATAGCTGAAAGAATGCTTCATTATAATTATAATAATTACATCATATATTATGGTGAGCACATGGGAAGCAAACAGGAAAAAGTAAAAAAATTGAGCCTTCGGGAAGCTCTTACTTTTAAGGCTCAACATCCCAATTGCCTTTTTCTTGAGAAAACGAACCGGTATATGCCTCAAAAAGGTATTAGCGAAAGGGATTTTATTACCCTTCCCAACAGACCAAACATGATTACAAAATTACCCATTCGTATAACTACGCTGGCATATATGGAACTGCACAGTAAGAAGGTTTTATGGGACATAGGAGCATGTACGGGAAGCATGTCCGTTGATGCTAAATTACATTATCCACACCTTGCTATTCATGCTTTTGAGGTACGAAACGAAGCAACGGAAATCATAAATAAAAACAGCCAACGATTTCAAACTCCCGGAATAACAATACATCCCGGTGATTTTTTGCATATTGAAAAAGAAGAACTGAATTCTCCGGATTGTGTCTTTTTGGGTGGGCATAATAATCAAATTGAAGCGATTTTAAAAGAGATTGATCAATACCTGCTGCCACAAAGTATAATTGCCTTTAATGCTGTAAAAGAATCTAATAGTCAGCGGTTTGCGAAATGGTGTAAAGCCAGTTTATATCATCTAAAACAGACACACACAATTACAGTGAATGAACATAACAAAGTAAAGTTGCTTATTGCTCAGAAATCTTAGTAATCAGTTAAGTAAAATG
Organism: uncultured Bacteroidales bacterium; assembly: GCA_964345495.1. Lineage (GTDB taxonomy): Bacteria > Bacteroidota > Bacteroidia > Bacteroidales > UBA12077 > JAGXLC01. The sequence continues at coordinate 11,857 of CAYFRV010000044.1, forward strand.
TAAAAATTATGAAAACCATAATCATTCATTCAGATAAGGGAGAAATGCTGGCCAAACAATTGGTAGATCGAGGCTTAAAAGCTTCTGTAGTACGGTCTCCTAAAGAATACCAAAAGTTATGGGCAGAAAATACAGCGCTTATTTTTATTGGAGCATTGGGACTATGTGTCCGGGAAATTTCACATTTGCTTCAGCATAAGGCAATAGACCCTGCGGTTGTCAATATGGATACGGAAGGACGCTTTGTTCAACCTGTAGTATCCGGGCATATCGGAGGAGCAAATAAGTTAGCAACTGAATTAGCAGGACTGACCGGAGCTTTGCCTGTTATAACTACTGTTAGTGATACATCAAACCTTTGGGGATTAGATAACCTGGCAAAACAGTTTAACTGGAAAATTGACAATAATAATAATTTCACATCACTGCAGGCATCTTTTGTTAATTGTGAAAAAACAGCTTTGCTTCTGGAAGTGCGTGATGAAGGCACATTATATATGGAGACTACATCTCCGTCACATGTAGACATTTTTTATAAGGCAGAGGACATAAAGCCTGAAGAGTACAAGGTGATTCTAGCTGTAACACCTTATTTGCATAACTTTGGTGATCATGCTGTTTTTTATCGTCCGCCAGTTATGCATTTGGGACTTGGTGCACAGCGCTATATTAATTCAGGGGAGTTTACTGAAGATGTCGAAAAAGCTGTCAGACAAAAGCAAATATCCCCTTTATCCATTGCAAGTTTATCTACCCATGAAATGAAAAAAGATGAAGCGGCCTTCCAGCGATTGAGTAAAAAATGGAATATCCCGCTATATTCATATAATGCGGCCACGCTTTCCAACTATACAGTATCAAATCCTTCGGAAAAAGTAGAAAAAATAACAGGTAACCCTGGTGTATGCGAAGCAGCAGCAATGCATGCGGCTCAAAATGTTTTGTACTGCAACAAGACGAAAAGGCAAATAAATGATAAGTATTATACTTTCGCAGCGAGTATGGATTCAACAAATGAAAGGAAAGGGTTCGTAGAGTTTATCGGCGCAGGGCCGGGAAATCCGGATTTAATTTCCGTGAGAGGGAAAAAGTTATTGCAAACAGCCGATTTTATACTGTATGCCGGTAGTTTAGTACCTGAAGAACTGACCCATATAGCAAAAAAAGGCTGTGTAGTAGAAAGTTCGGCAGGCATGGATTTACAAAGTCAGATAGATCGTATGACATCATTTTATGACAGAGGTTTATTTATTGCCAGGCTTCATACGGGTGACCCCTGTGTTTATGGAGCTGTCCAGGAACAGATGGCTAAACTTGATAAACTGGGTATGGATTATGCTATTACTCCCGGTATTTCATCGTTTCAGGCTGCTGCCTCAGCGCTTAAATCGCAACTTACCATACCGGAAGAAGTACAAACCATAATACTTACACGGGGAGAAGGTCGTACACCTGTCCCAGAAAGAGAGCAGCTGGACAAGCTGGCAGCTTCTCAAAGTACCATGTGTATTTATCTGAGTGCTTCAATCGCCAAAAAGATTCAACAGCAACTGGAGGCTCATTATCCTCCTGATACACCCGTAGCTGTGTGCTATAAATTAACATGGAACGATGAAAGAATCTACAGGTGCACCTTAGAAACTTTAGCAGATACAGTGCAGAAAAACAATATTACAATGACTACCCTGATAGTAGTAGGAAAAGCTATTGATAATCGTTTGGGCAATTCGAAGCTGTACGATAAAGGATTCAGTCATGCTTACAGAAAACACTAACATCGATAATATATTGGTGAAAAAAGATGATCTTATTATTCGGAGGAACAACAGAAGGTATTAAAGCTGGCAAACTTCTTGATTTTTTAGGGGAACCCTATTTTTATTCAACGAAAGAGCAATCAGCTCAAAAGGTGAAAGGCAAATTTATTATCGGTGAGATGAATGAGCTGACAATGAAGGAGTTTTGTGTCAACAATGATGTTCAGATCATTATAGATGCAGGACATCCTTTTGCTGAAAAACTACATGAACATATTTACCAAACATCCACAACGTTAAATATCCCCTCAATTCGATACGATAGGGAAAGTAATAATCTTTCTGATTATGATCAGATAGAACTTTTTAATTCATTTCAGGAACTATCTAATGCGGCTCTATTATCAAATGTAAAAACGATCCTTGCTTTAACAGGCGTTAATTCTATTCCTGTATTAAAGGAGCTTTGGATGAATAAAACTTGCTATTTCCGAATTCTGAATAAACACCAAAGCTACCGTAAAGCTATGAGCTTCAATTTTCCGGAGAAAAATCTAATCATGTCATCTCCTTCGGAAAATGTTGAGGAGCTTGTTGAGCTCGGGAAAAACAAGAATGCGGAGCTGATTTTAACGAAAGAAACCGGTTCAAATGGATTTCTGGATACAAAAATTAAAGCTGCAGAAATTTTGGATATCCCCGTCTGGGTCATAAAACGTCCGGCTTTACCATCATTGGATTATACCATAAACTCAGAGAAAGAGCTTCTCAAACGAATCTATTATCTACGAAGGACTGTATTCAAACAAAAGCCGAACTTAAGATTGGGGTATTCTACGGGCACATGTGTGACTGCAGCCGCACGAGCATGTTTTTTTGCGATCGTTGAAAATCAATTTCCTGATCAAACACAGGTTGAATTACCTGATGGTGAAACTGCCAGATTTCTAATTTTCTCAGGACAGAAGCATTCGGATAAAGAAGCGTCTTGTGTTGTGATTAAAGATGCCGGTGATGATCCGGATGTTACCCATGCCAAAGAGATCGGATGTACGCTTTCGAAGGATGAGGTTCATGGTATCGAGTTTGTTCAGGGGGAAGGTGTTGGACTGGTAACGCTGAATGGGTTAGAATTACAGGTTGGTGAGCCGGCAATCAATCCTGTTCCCCGGCAAATGATTAAAAACATGCTTTATACGCTGGCTCAGGATTATGGAGTTGATTGTACATTCCGGGTAAAGCCATTTATGCCAGAAGGCAGGGAGATTGCTAAAAAAACATTCAATTCCAGGGTGGGGATAAAAGATGGCCTTTCGATTCTTGGCACTACAGGTAAAGTTATACCTTATTCCCGGGAAGCATTTCAAAATTCAATAAAGCAGCAATTATCAGCTTTGCAACATAGTTGCGAAAGTGAAGTGGTTATGACATCAGGTAAAAGGGGTGAAAAAATGATCCGGGAGCAATTTCAATATCTTCCTGATATAGCTTTCATCCATTTTGGCAATTCTATTGGAGAAACGCTCAAAATGTTGCAGCAATACAGGATAAAAAATGTAAATGTAGCCTTAATGTTTGGAAAGAGTATTAAATTGGCTGAAGGTTATTTGGATACCCATTCAAAAAGAGCAAGTTTCAACCCGGAATTCGCTGCTTCTATTGCTAAAGACTGCAATTATCCATACCCGGTTATACAGAAAATCAAAAATCAAAGCTTAGCGAATCAAATTCTGGATATATTGCCATTTGAAGAATATAGAGATTATTATACAGGAATTGCAAAAAACTGTTATCAGGTCTGTAAAGAAATTCTTCCCGCCGAAATCAATCTTACGTATATTTTGTTATCTGCCAATGGAGATAGAACTATTGTTTCGTTTTAATGAAGTTTGAAAAATTGACTTAAATTATTAATCTATCCTTTACATGTGGCATGTTCTGGCTGCTTGCTGCAGGTTTTGCCTTTTGCTTTTAGCCTTTAGCTTTTGGCAGAGAATTTTCTAACATCCC
>CAYFRV010000045.1:0-3467 GCA_964345495.1 uncultured Bacteroidales bacterium
TCGTAAAAATAATCTTCTATCGTCCACATGCAAGCTGTTACCAGCTCATTATCGTTGAATGCTTCTTTGTTAAAGTCGCGTATTAACTGCATGATATCTTTTGCATCCTCATCATCGCTAAACTGCATAAAGATTGAAGAGTTGTGGCTGGGCCACACTGCTGTGTTCAATCTTGGGTCTCCTTTAACATTTTTTGCCGGAACCTGTTCGATGATTTGGTAATCTGTTATGCTATGGTCTTCGAGCATGTTGATCAATGGCTCCCTTACGCTTACGTTGCAAGTTACATATATCATTTTCATTTGGATAAAGTTTTAATTTTTATTAATCTTTCAACTATTCACTTTTTCTTTCTCTTCCTCTTTTTTTGCTGATCTTAGATGGAAGACTGTATACATCGTAGGCACAATTACCAACGTTACAACAGTTGATATGAGCATTCCGCCAATGATAGTGACGCCAAGCGGCGAATACATCGCCTTTCCCATTCCCTGGCTCAGTGCCATGGGTAACATTGCAAGTATTGTAGTGAAGGAAGTCATCAATACAGGACGCATACGGGAACGTCCGCCTTCCAGCACGGCGCTGTATAAATTGTGACCTCTTTTTCTCAGAAGCTTGGTATAATCAACCAACACAATTCCATTATTTACAACAATACCCATTAGCATAATTACTCCGATAAAGGTGGTAACACTCAGGGTTAAGCCAGTGGCGAAGAATGCCAGAATTATTCCAACGAAAGTAAAAGGAATGGCAAACATTATGATGAACGGATCTTTGAAAGATTCAAACTGAGCAGCCATCACCATGTAAACCAGAGCAATTCCAATGGCAAGAATAAGATATAAATCGCTAAAAGCTTCACCTTGTTCTGTGAGCTGTCCCGCCACCTTCACGTCTACATCCGATGGAATATTCGTGTCCTCAATCTCTGCCTGTACTTTATTTGCTGCTCTGCCCAGGGAAATTTCATCAAGATTGGCCATAACTTTCACGATGCGTTGCTGTGATTTTCTGTTGATTTGTTGCTGACCAAGCTCCTGTTTGACCTCTGCAAATGCCTTAAGTGGTATCTGTTTTCCTTTCAGGTTTTTAATTTTGATATTTTTGATAGCTTCAATCTTATTACGGTATTCCGGTGCATATCGAACGTTTATATTGTATTCATTTCCACTCTGGGATAATTCACCAGCTTTGGTTCCGTAGATATTGCTTCGGAGCTGCTTTCCAATTAAAGCAGTGTTTAAAGCCATATCCGAAGCTTTTTCTTTGTCAATAATTACCTGTATTTCTACTTTTCCATCATCAATTGTGGTTTGCAGGTCGGTAAGTCCATTGATATCCTTTATTTTATTGTGAATATCCCTTGCTGTCCTGTTAATTTTGTCATAATCTGTTCCTGTGACTTCCACTTCAATGGGTTTAACATTCCCCGTGATAGCTTCCGAAAGAATACTACCGGCAGTAATGTGGAAAGTTTCAATCTCAGGAATTTTTTCTATTCGCTTCCTTAAGGCTTCACTAACTTCTTTTGCCGATCTGTCTCTGTTGTTGGGTAATTTCAGATGTGCCAGCACAGTAGATACGTTTTTACCCTCTTCAAAACCCACAGAACTTAAGGTGCCGTCTTCCGTTTGTCCACTGATGGCTGCAAGGGTTCCGGGGACAAGCTCCGGCACTTCTTCTTTAATAATGCTCATTACTTCCTGTGCCACTTTATCTGTTTGTTCAGCACTTGTACCAACTTCAGTTTCAAAAACGACAGAGATATCGCCGGCATCGAAATCCGGTATGTAATCCGATCCCAGATTTTTCCCTAAGTAGAGTGTGGTTCCGAATATAATTAATGCTGCTGAAAGCGTGATGGCTTTATGATTGACCGCCCAATTCAGAGCGTTTAAATAGGTATTTTCAATTTTCACAAACACCCTTTCACTCCATTGATAAAGCCGGCTGCGTTTTCTCTGTTCTTTCCTGTTGCGTATCCCTTTTAATAGCTTTGATGCAGCCGTCGGAGTCAGTGAAAGTGAAGTTACAAGCGAAGCGATCATCGTAATAGATGTAAGAACTGCCAACTGCTGGAATAAAATGCCTACCACTCCGCCTACGAAAATCATTGGGATAAACACCATCAAAGTTGTTGCCGTAGAAGCCGTAATGGCCATGCCCATTTCACTGGTTCCGAAAATTGAAGCTTGTTTCGGACGTGCTCCTTTCTCTATATGTTGCACAATATTTTCAAGCACGACAATCGCATTATCCACAACCATTCCGATGGCAATAATAAGGGCCATTAATGAAAATATATTGATTGTGTAGCCGGCCACAAACATGACAATAAATGCAACAATCAATGAAAAAGGGATCGTCAGGAATACAATGAGGCTGTTTCTCCATTCACGCAAAAAGAAAAATACGACAAGAACAACAAACAGGAACGCCCACCAAAGCGTTTCGGTCAGGTTACCAATGGATTGGACGATCAATTCGTCCGTGTTCATTATTTCGAATATTTTCACGTCATCGGGTAGTTCCTGTTCTAAATTTTCGACCCTGTCTCTTACAGCATTTGTTACATTCAGCGTGTTTACGCCCGTTTGTTTTTGCACCATCATCGCAACGCCAAGGCCGTGATTATTTCTTGCATATTCGCTTTTGTCTTTAAAGCCATCCTTTAAGGTAGCGATATCCTTCAAACGAATGATTCTTCCATTGAAATTGACTAGTGGAATATCCCTGAGTTCTTCGGTAGATTCAATTTCTGCAGGTATTTTGACGCTGAAATCACTGGTGCCCACTTTAATGTTTCCACCGGGAATGCTTAAGTTCTCCGATTCAAGAATTGATGCGACTTCGTCCGCAGTGATATTGTAGGCGGCAAGTTTATTTGGCTTAACGTGAATTTTTATTTCCCTTTCCGGCTGGCCAATGTATATAACAGAGCCTACCCCCTTAATTTTTTTAATCGGATTCGCGATGTCATCCTTTATAATTTCGTTGATCCCGGCATAGTTCTCATCTGCATTAATTCCGTAGACCAAAATAGGGAACATGGAAGAATTCACTTTATAAATTGTCGGTGTTTCTGCATCGTCCGGCAAATCACGTTTTGCAAGTTCAATAAGGTCTCTTGCATTGTTTGACGCTTCTGTAATGTCAGAACCCCAGTCGAATTCCAATGCAATAAACGAAACATTCTCTTTTGAATTTGATGTAATATCCTTGAGGTCTTCTGTTCCGGCCAGAATTTCTTCCAGGGGTTTTGTGACCTGCTTTTCCACTTCCTCAGCCGATGCTCCCGGATAAACGGTCATTACCGTAAGTGTGGGAAGTTCCATTTCCGGCATTATATCGAGGGGAAGTTTATTTAAAGATACCAGTCCGAACAACAAGATAGCCAGAAAAGCCATCATTGTTGAAATTGGCCGGTTTACTGCTATTTTCGGTAATTTCATTTGGATAAA
>CAYFRV010000045.1:3567-13045 GCA_964345495.1 uncultured Bacteroidales bacterium
TCTGTTCTACAATAATTTATTCTGCTTTTTATTTCTATTAATTAGTCGTTATCCACAATCACTTTATCTCCGTCATTCAATTTGTTTTTGCCATCAACAACAATTTGCTGATTAGGCTTCAATCCTTTAACTGTTAGGCTATCTCCTTTGTGGTAGCCTTTTTCAACAGGTTTACGCGTGACTGTGTTATCGTTTTGAATTACAAACACATATTCATCTCCTGTTCCGGGTTGCCTGTAGATTGAGTTAAGCGGAACGAAAATATCTTCAGTCTCCGGGAGTTTAATTTCTACATTTGCATACATACCCGGTTTAATCATTTTATCCTTGTTGTTTACTGTTATTTCAGTAGTTGCAGAATGCGTTTCAGTTGAAAGGATCGGTTTGATTTTAGAAACTTTTCCTTCGTATTCCTTTTCAGGATAAGCGTCGAATATGAGTTTTGCTTCCTGCCCTTCAGAAATGTTTTTTAAGTTGCTTTCGTTCACATCGATTTCAACTTTAATTTTGTCGAGCTGCATTAGCTGAACGATTCCACTGGTATGACTATAGTTTGGTTTCAAGCTTGGAGAAAACATAAAATTCTCCCCTTCATGTACCAAATAGTCCACTATTGTGCCTGAGAAAGGCGCACGGATTTCACAGTTTTTCTTCATCATTCTTGCTTTAGCCTTTGCAGCTTCATATTTTGATTTCGTATGATCATATTTTTGCTGGCTTACACTTCCTTTCTCCCGGAGTCTTTTTACCCGGTTAAAATCTTTTTCCAGCGTGTTTTTTTCCGCCAGCGCCTGTGCATAAAGCTCTGCAGACAGTTCTACAATGAGTTGTCCTTTTTTCACGAAATCGCCTTCTTCGTAGTGAATTTTTTCAACTCTTCCCGGCAATGCCGTTCCAAGGTTCGCTTCTTTGTAAGCATAAGCAGTTCCGTTGTATTCCTGCCATGGATGATATGTTCGTTTTACTGATTTTGCTGTCGTAACAACTGTATTTTTCGTTTCTTCTTGTTGCTGGTTTGTCTGTTCTTCCTGATTGCAGCCAAAAAAGAAAATTATAATGGACAATGGAATGATTAGATTCTTCATATTTTTCATAGCTTTATTTTTTTACAATGTTGTTTAGTTGACCTGATGCTTTTTGTAATTCGGTTTCTGTTAATTTGAATTCCGTTTTTGCTTCAATATATTCAGAATAAGCTTCCTGCCACATCGATTGTGCTTCCAGCACATCGGAAAGCTTAGTTATTCCTTCATCGAAATTATTTCTTGTCATTTCCAGATTTTCTTCTGCATGCTCTAAGGATGATTTCGTCATCTCTACTTTTTTAATAGCTTCCCTGTAGCTGAATATTGTTTTTTGAACTTCCAGAGAAATTTTTTCTTTGGATTCTTCCAGTTTGTGCATGCTGGCCTTTTTGTTATGGCGTGCAGCCTCAAGCGTATGTTTTTTATCTCCCCAGTGATAAATTGGAATATTGACCATCACCCCCACATTAATATCTCCACCGAATTCGCTTTCAAAACCGTTGTAGGGATTGGGATTGGTCATTGTGTAATTCGCTTTCAATCCAATGTTTGGCTTGTACCGCGATTTCATCAGCTCTACTCCCGATTCAGCCATTTTCACCCCGTTATTCAAAGCGTTTAGCTCCGGGCGTTGTGATAAAGCTGTGTTTACGTAATTTTCCGGATTTTTCAATTCATAAACATCTCCAATAGAGTCGGTCAGATGAACCGTGGAGTCCAAAGGCACGCCAATCGTTTGGTTTAAGGCCATTCTTGCCAGCTCTAATCCATTTTTGGCCTTGGTCAGTTTGAGCTGAATCTGATCTTTCTTCACCCGGACTTTTGTTACTTTGTTTCGGGTGATAATCCCTTCATCATGTAAGTTTGTGACATCATTCAGCAAGGTATCAATGCGTTTGAGGTAATCTTCTGCCAGTTTTACCCGTTCTTTTAAAGACACTACCTTCCAGTAGCGTTGATCTGTTTCCAGAATGACTTCAGACTGACTGATATGCTTTCTGGCCTCCATCATTTTTTCGCCATATTTTGCCATGTTGTATGTTTCCCTGATTTTTCCTCCTGTGTAGATAGGCTGGGTCATTCCGACATTGCCAAAAAAAAGATTTTTCATATCAATTGTGGCCTCCTCTTGTGGGAGATACGCATAATTCTCAAATAATGGGTCTCCGGTCTTGGGGTCTTCACGTGGAACAGGCATTCCGTTATATTCGCTTGTAACAAAAGTTTCTCTTACCAAATCGGGATTTGTTTTAGGATCAAGTACCCCCATTCCGTTTTGATAGACTTCATTTGGAACAATGGGAATATGCATGTCCTCGCTGAACAGACTAAATTCCTTATTTGTTCTGAAATACCCGCCATTAAATGAAAACTTTGGATAGAATTGAGTTTTGGCAGATTTTTTCAGCGATTTCACCGCCAATTCCTTTTCATCTGCCATTTTAATTTTTTTGTTATGTTCTAATGCCATATCCCGGCATTCTTCCAGGGTTAGTGTCTCTTGCCCCTGTACTATTCCTGCAGAAAAGAATAGTAGAATAATCCATACTCTAATTTTCATCTTAAACTCCTGTTTATATTAATTTTACATTTTAATTGCTTTGTTTGACAAGGCCGTAGAACAAGATATGCAACATTTCATCCAGCCGTATTTCCAGATCACTAAGTGTATAATCATTTTTGATGAAGAGCGGCACTTCAAGTCCTTTCATTGCAGTCACAAAAGCTGTAGCCGCAAATTCTGTTTCTGTAACATTAAAAATTCCTTTCTTAATTCCTTCATCCAAAATTCCTTTTATAGCTTCAAATTCTTCATAGTCGTATTTTTCGCGTAATTTTTCAATGAAAGGCAGACTTTTTAGATAGTCATTTCTCAGTGCTTCGTTGAAATTGACCAGTTCTTTCAGGAATTTCATTCGTTTGAGTACATAATTCCTCAATTTATCTTTTGGGTTTTGAGAAGTATTAATCACATTATCATACACTTCCTTTTTAAAAAGTTCTGCTTCCCGCTGAATGACCTCTTTATAAATTTCCTCTTTGCTTTTGAAATAGTAGTAAATAGAACTTTTCCCTTTGCCCATCTCTTCTGCAATGTCATTAATCGTTGTCTTCCGGAAGCCAAATTTGCTGAATATCCGCGTTGCAATTGTGATAATATGGTCTTTAATGTTTTCTTGTTTATCGGTTTTCATAAAAATCGACTTTTCGAACATTTAAATAAAACAGTCCAAAAGTACAAACGATTTATCAGACTGTAAAAAATTTTTCGAACAAAATTTTCAAAAAGTCGAAAAACATATTTTAGCTACTGATTATTAATAAATTATCAAAATGAATTTTAGTTAGGTTTTACCAATTACTTGCTATATTTTTAATTAATTTTACAGAAAATTTGTTAAAATTTCCATCTTATGCAACAATATCTGGAACTTCTTGATCATGTAATGAAAAACGGTGCCGAAAAAGATGATCGTACCGGTACAGGAACAATAAGTACGTTTGGTTATCAGATGCGTTTTAATTTTGACGATGGTTTCCCGCTTTTAACCACAAAGAAAGTACATTTAAAATCCGTTATCTATGAGCTTTTATGGTTTCTGAGAGGAGACACAAATGTGAAATTCCTGCAGGATCATAACGTGCGAATATGGAATGAATGGGCAGATGAAAATGGTGATATGGGGCATATTTATGGTTATCAGTGGCGTTCGTGGCCCAAACCTGACGGCGGACACGTAGACCAGTTATCGGAAGTAATCAAATCAATTAAGCATAATCCGAATTCCCGCAGGCATATCGTCAGTGCATGGAATCCCGGAGAACTTGAAAATATGGCCTTACCTCCCTGTCACATTCTTTTCCAGTTTTATGTGAACAACGGCAAATTATCATGCCAGTTATATCAGCGTAGTGCCGATTTGTTTCTGGGCGTGCCGTTTAATATTGCATCCTATTCATTGCTTACAATGATGGTTGCACAGGTTACAGGACTGATTCCCGGCGAATTTATTCATACGTTTGGGGATGCGCATATTTACAAGAACCATTTTGAGCAGGTTAAGACTCAATTAAGCAGAACTCCCAGAGAACTGCCAAAAATGAAACTCAACCCGGAAAAAACGGATATTTTTAATTTTACTTACGAAGATTTCACATTGGAAAATTATAATCCACATCCCCATATTAAAGGGAAAGTTTCTGTATAATTATATAAAGAAATTATTATGCTATCAATGATTGTTGCTGCCGCGGAAAACAATGTAATAGGAAAAGATAATAAGTTGCTATGGCATTTGCCGGATGACTTAAAACATTTCAAACGTACTACGAAGGGGCATCACGTGATTCAGGGTAGAAAGACCTTCGATTCGCAGGGGCGCCCTTTACCAAAGCGTACAAATATAGTTATAACCCGCAAAAAGGAGGCACATATTGAAGGCTGCCTGATTGCTCATAGTCTTGATGAAGCTATAACCATGGCCAAAGAAGATAACGAACCTTTCATTATTGGAGGAGAAGAGATATACAGGCAAGCCATGGATAAAGCGGACAGAATATATCTTACAAGAGTTCATGAAACATTTGAAGGCGACACTTATTTTCCTGAAATTGATGAAGAACGATGGAAGGTTATCAGCAGTGAATATCACGAAGTTGATGACAGACACACATACCCCTTTACGGTATATATTCTGGAACGGAAGTCCGGCTTTTAATGATAATGTAAAACATTCATTAATATAAAGTTAACATCATAAGGAAATTTTTGTATTTTTGCATCACTGTAAACTAAAAAAATAATTTAAAGCACATATTCTATGGGAAAAGGAGATGTTAAAACAAAACGAGGTAAGTTGTTCAGAAATTCTTACGGAGTTAGAAGGCCTAAAAAGAAACAAAAAATTAAAAAGAAGGCTTTAGCAAAGAACCCTCAGGAAAATGCCCCTGAACTGCAGGAAAAGATGGTGGGCATCAATGTAGAGAAAACAGAAGCCGATAAAAAGCAGGGCGAAAAGATAGAAGAATCGAAGGAAAAGGCTGAATCTTCAGAAAAGAAAAAAGACGAAGAGAAGAAAGAAGAATAAAGTCTTTTTGCGGCTCACAGAAAACGAAAATTGTTTTTGGTTCTTTGAGTCAGTTTTTACAGTAAATAAAATAATATTTTGCCTATACAACAAAAGCGCCGAAAATCCGGCGCTTTTGTTGTATTATTGCTTTTAGCCTTTAGCTTTTGGCAGGGATTTTCTAACATTCCGTCTTGCTACTTACTCATTCACACCTGCTGCTGCCACTATTTACCTTGCAGGTTTAATTCGGTAGTCACTCGGTGGTCATTCTGTAGTCATTCGATGGTCATTTGATTGTCATTCAGTTGTTATTTCATATCATTGCGTTCTTTTGCGCCTTCCATTGCTTTGCGGTTATTTTCGGTTGTCATTCGGTTGTTCTGTTTTTTAGATGTTTAGGAATATATTTGTTTCAACGGCTACTGTTTCTTTTTGCCAATAGCCAATAGCTAACAGCCAACAGCTTACTTATAAAAAAACTGAGAATTTTATAATTTACCTCTACTTCTGAATTTGCCTATGAATGTGCCTAAACAACCATAAGTCGGCTACTAATTTTATCGCTCCAGGTACTGTTTTCTGTAATATTCCTCGTATTCTCCTGTGAGAACATGTTTTAGCCACTCATCATTTGACATGTACCAATCGATGGTTCGTGACAATCCCTCTTCAAAATTGACCTCCTGCTTCCATCCGAGTTCATTTTTAATTTTTGATGAATCAATGGCGTAACGCATATCATGGCCTGCCCTGTCTTTTACAAATGTAATGAGTTCGGCGGATTCCCCCGGAGTTCTATTCAGCTTCTGATCCATTAGTTCGCAAAGTTTGCGGATCAGATCAATGTTTTTCCATTCATTATCACCGCCAATGTTATATGTCTCTCCTATCTTTCCTTTATGATAAACCAGGTCAATGGCGTTTGCATGATCTACTACATATAACCAGTCCCGTATATTTTCACCTTTTCCGTATACTGGCAACTCTTTTTTATTTCGAATGTTATTTATGAAAAGGGGAATTAATTTTTCCGGAAACTGATTTGGCCCGTAGTTATTGGAACAATTGGTAATGACTATAGGCAAATTGTAGGTATTATAGTATGCCCTGACTAAATGGTCGGAGCTGGCTTTTGAAGCGGAGTAAGGACTTCTTGGATCGTAGGATGTGTCTTCTGTGAAATAACCTTTATCTCCAAGAGAGCCGTAAACTTCATCTGTAGAAACATGATAAAACAGTTTTCCTTCAAAGTCATTCTCCCAAAATTTCTTAGCTACATTCAGCAAATTTACCGTTCCAATAATATTTGTTTTAATGAATTCATTCGGGTCAGTGATAGAACGGTCAACATGAGATTCTGCTGCCAGATGAATAATTCCGTCAATAGAATATTTGCCAAAGAGTTGGTCAAGGAATTCAGCATCATAAATGTCGCCTTTCACAAACTCATAATTTGGCGCATCTTCAACATCCTTTAGATTTTCCAGATTTCCGGCATAGGTAAGTTTATCAAGGTTGATGATTTTATAGTCCGGGTATTTTTGTACAAATTTTCTGACAACGTGGGAGCCAATAAATCCAGCTCCTCCAGTGACTAATATCGCTTTCTCCATAAATTTAGAATATTATATTTTATTGTTTACTTCTTATATATTTTTCCCAATTCCAGGCAGAACGTAGCGTTTCTTCCAGGGATACATCAGCTTTCCAGCCGAGTTCATTATTTGCATATTTAGTATCTGCGTATACCTGCTCAACATCACCACTTCGTCTGCCGGTTATTTTGTAATTCACACGTTCCCCGGTTGCTTTTTCGAATGCTTTAATTATCTCCATAACAGAATTGCCCCTGCCTGTTCCCACATTAAAATATTCGTAGTCCGATTTATTCTGATTGTTTATCATTCGTAGAATCGCCTTCACGTGAGCTTTTGCTAAATCTACAACATTGATGTAGTCACGGATTGCAGTGCCATCAGGTGTGTTGTAATCGTCACCAAATACCTTCAGCTCCTTTCGTAACCCCAGAACTGTCTGAGTAATGAAAGGCAGCAGGTTGTCAGGTATGCCATGGGGTTTCTCACCAATTAAGGCTGAGGGATGCGCACCTATTGGATTAAAGTACCGCAATGAAATGCCCTTTATAAAATCGCTTGCCTGAGAGGTGTCCTGAATCATTCGTTCGGATATTTGTTTTGTGCTTCCATACGGGGATAAAGGTTCTTTAACAGGAGCTGTTTCATCTACCGGCAACTTATCAGGTTGGCCATAAACGGTACAGGAAGAAGAAAAGACAATATTTTTCACATTATATTCCGCCATGCATTCCAAAAGATGCATAGTAGACAGTAAATTATTCCTGTAATATTTTAGCGGCTTCTCAACGGATTCCCCCACCGCCTTGTATGCAGCAAAATGAATAACTGAATCGATTGAATTGTTCTGCTCAAAAAAGTCGGTCAGTTTCTCTTTTTCTTTTAAATCGATTTGATAAAACGGGGGTCTGTAACCGGTAATCTTTTCAATTCCATCTAAAACGGAAATGTCTGAATTTGAAAAGTTGTCAATAATTACAACATCAAACCCGGCCTCAATCAGTTCTACCACCGTATGCGATCCAATATATCCCGTTCCTCCGGTAACTAAAACTTTGTTCATTATTAATTTTTTAAGTAACCAATTAATAAAATATTTCGCAAATCTATTAAATTTTCACCTTCTACTTGCTTTTTTATATTTTTCTTTGCAAATTATTCAAATTCAACAGGTTAAAGAAATGAGGAAATGGAACACATGCTGTTTCCTGCTTGCCTGTTATTATCAATGATAAAATTTGTCTATATTTGTTAAACGCTTTAAACTACTCTGTATTGGATATACTTTTTTACATAAAAGATCTGCTTTTAAAACGAGATGGACTGGTTGTTCCTGAGCTGGGGAGCTTTATAGTTGAAGAGGTACCATCAAGAATAGATCAGACAAATAACAAAGTAATTCCTCCACGGAAGAACATTAAATTCAATGCTTCCATCACACAAGACGACGATCATATCTTAGCACACACCATAATGCAGGAAGAGAACATAAGTTTTGAGGAAGCATCCCAAAAAATCCGTGAGCAAGTTGAACAAATCAAACAAGATTTAGATAAGAATAATAAATTTGAAATAACTGATTTAGGTGTAATCGAAAAAGACCAGAGTGGGAACCTTCAATTCAAAACCAGCGAAAAAGACAATAAATCACTGGGACTTATAGAGATAGAGGCGAAGCCATTTGAACAACCACAACAAAAACAAAAACCCGGTATTAGCCCTTCTGAGAAATCCATTCCCAATAAATCCAAAAAACAACCCAAAAAGAAAAAGTCTTATAAATTATATTGGCTGGCAGGCATAATTGTGCTTTTCATCGGTATTGCAGCTGCAACACTTTATTTTGATGTTTGGAATTTACTGCAAAATCAACTGCTATCAACAAAAGAGCCCCAAAAAGAACAGCCGGTTAAACAACAGACTTCAGTATCATTGCCGGATACAGGCAAATTAGCTAAAATTAATCAAACAATTGATACAATTACCGATAAGAAGAAAGCATTAATGTATCAGGAAAATGATAAGGAGAATAAATTGCTGGAACAATCAGGCAAGAGTTATCACCTTATTGTTGGGAGTTTTCAGAGACGAAAAAATGCAGAAGAATTCTGCGAAGAAATAAAAGAACAGGGATATAAACCTGAAATTATCGCCAAAGACGGGTTGTTTCGAATATCTGTTCAGGCATATAATAGCAAACACCAGGCGCTTGTATCACTTTATCACATGAGAGATACCGGAAAAATCAAATCGGTCTGGCTGCTGACTGTCTCGGAAAAAGATCAGTAATTGAAGTACCATCTTTAATGTGTAAGGTTTTTATTCCCAAAGCTGAAGCCGCTGCAATATTATCCGATGAATCATCAATAAATAAAGTTTCTGAAGGCTCTAGATTTTCGCGTTCTAAGACATATTGAAATATCTCAGCATCCGGTTTGCGCATACCTATTTCATGAGAAAAGTAAGCCTTTTCAAATAAATCTTCGAGCCTCATGGAAAATTGATTGAATAGATCCTGATTATACACTTTCTTATGAATGGAGTTTGTATTACTTAACAAATAGGTGCTGAAACGTGTGGATTTATTTAAATTGTCTAAAAGTTCTATTCGTTCTTTTGGAAAATCCAGCAGTAATTCGTTCCATGCATCAATAATATCTTCCTTCTCAACCGGCTTGTCCACATGTTTTAAAATCTCTTCAACAAACTGATCTTCTGAAATTTCTCCTTTCTCCAATAAATCAAATGTCTCATTTTGTTTTAACTGAGAATACAGTTGTTCAAAATT
>CAYFRV010000045.1:13145-15455 GCA_964345495.1 uncultured Bacteroidales bacterium
ATGCTGGTAAACGGGACACATTATAAAACCATTTGGCTAAAGGATGATTATACGGTTCAGGTAATTGATCAACGCAAATTACCTTTTCATTTTGAAATAAAAACTCTGAAAAAAGTTTCCGATATTTATCATTCAATTCGTGAAATGGTTGTCAGGGGAGCACCACTCATAGGAGTTACAGCATCCTTTGGAATGTACCTGGCGGCTCTGGAAAGCCAGGGAAGCAATAATTGGTATGCTGACATGGAAGAAGCAGGAACTTTCCTGAAATCGTCAAGACCCACTGCAATAAATTTAGCTTTTGCTGTGGATCAACAGTTAGAAAAGGTAAAACAAGCTGCATCTGTTGAGGAAGCCATTCAAATTGCCAGGGAAACGGCTTTAAATTTATCTGAAGCAGAAATCGAAAATTGCAAAAACATCGGAAAACATGGAATTCCGCTGATCAGAGATATAGCCAGGCAGAAAGAGGGGAATACAATAAATATTCTCACGCACTGCAATGCCGGCTGGCTGGCTTGCATCGACTATGGAACAGCCACTGCACCTATATATTTGGCCCACGATGAAGGCATTAATATACACGTTTGGGTTGATGAAACAAGGCCCCGGAATCAAGGTGCCCGACTGACAGCATGGGAGCTTGGACAACACGGTGTTCCACACACTGTAATACCAGACAATACCGGAGGTTTGTTAATGCAAAAAGGAATGGTGGATATGGTCATTACAGGCAGCGACAGGACAGCAGCTAACGGTGATGTTGCCAACAAAATCGGCACCTACCTGAAAGCACTTGCCGCCTGGGACAACAACGTTCCTTTTTATGTTGCGCTGCCTTTGTCCACTATCGATCTGAACACACAAAACGGAGTGAAAGACATTCCAATTGAACAAAGAAACAATGAAGAAATTAAATACATTGAAGGGTTTGCAGAAAACGCAATTCAGCGAGTCAGGATTATACCGGAAGACAGCAATGCACTTAATTATGGCTTTGACATCACACCGGCTAAATATGTCACCGGCCTCATAACCGATAAAGGAATCTGTAAACCTGAGGAAAAAGAAATCAAAAAGCTCTTTAGCAATGAGTAAGGATGAAGGTTATATCAAATTCCAATGCGACTGGGAAAAGAAATCATTCTTCTTTCCCAAAGAACAATTTGAATATATCAATGGATGGAGGCAAAAGCTTTACGATCAGGACCTGATTGGAGCTTACGAGAATGGTATTGGGTTTGGAAACCTCAGCATACGCGTAGAAAACATCTGCAGCTTCATCATAAGTGGTTCGGCAACCGGTAATTATAAGAAAACAGATAAATCTCATTACGCAAAAGTGATTGATTATAGCCTGGAAAACAATTACGTGAAATGCCTCGGCGGAACCAAAGCCAGCTCGGAATCACTCACACACGCGGCCGTGTATGAATCGGCACCGACCGTTCATGCGGTTATCCATACACATAACAAAGCGATGTGGAATCAGCTTATAAACAAAGAGCCCACAACTGCACCTGAGGCAGAATTCGGCACACCGAAGCTGGCTTTTGAAATTAAGCGCCTGCTCCGGGAGAACCGAACGCTTGAAAGGCAACTCATTGTGATGGGTGGACATGAAGAAGGAATTATTACCTTTGGGAAAGATTTAGAAGAAGCTGGCAAAGTACTCATGAATCATCAAAAACAAATCGCGAACCAAAAATAAACAACTATGGCAAAAGTAGGCATAATTGGCGGATCAGGACTTGAAGATCCATCAATACTTAAAAATCCGGAAACCGTTGAACTGGAAACACCTTACGGAGAACCCAGTTCAGCGCTGACAACAGGAAAGATAGACGATACGGAAGTAGTCATTTTATCACGTCACGGGAAAAAACATACCATTCCCCCGACCCAGGTGAATAACCGGGCCAACATCCATGCATTGCAACAGATGAAATGCGACTACATCATCACCACCACAGCCTGCGGCAGTCTCCGCGAAGACATCGAGCGAGGCGACCTGGTGATCCTGGACCAGTTCATCGACTTCACGCGTCTGCGCAAGGTAAGCTTCCACGAAAGTTTCGCTCCGGGAAAGATGAATCATACAGTAATGGCCGATCCCTTTTCATCCAAAATCCGTAAAAAGATGATCGAAGCGGCAGGCGAGCTAAACCTTAAATTCCACAAGCAAGGTACGGTAGTGACCATTGAGGGACCCAGGTTTTCCACCAGGGCAGAATCACGAATGTTCAGAACATGGGGAGCCGATGTTATCAACATGTCAATCGCCCCGGAAGTCATCTTAGCCAACGAACT
>CAYFRV010000046.1:0-1452 GCA_964345495.1 uncultured Bacteroidales bacterium
TATCTACTCTTTCAATCTTTCTTTCAATATAGCTTTATTTATCTTTTTTACAAAAGCCGGCCCATTGTATATAAATCCGGTATAGACCTGAATTAAGGTTGCACCTGCACGAATTTTTTCAATTGCGTCTTCTACCGTCATAATTCCTCCAACACCGATGATGGGGATTTCTCCATTACTCTTTTCAGAAATATAGCGGATAAACTCTGTAGATCTTTTAGTTAAAGGTTTTCCACTAAGGCCACCATTTCCAATTGACTCAATTGATTTTTGTTCTGTTTGTAGATTTTCTCTTGAAACCGTTGTGTTTGTGGCAATAATTCCATCAATACCTGTTTGGTAGTAAATATCTATGGCATCATCTAATTGTTCTTTAGTTAAGTCAGGTGAAATTTTGAGTAATATTGGTTTCCGTTCATTAAAAGCATTTCTGTTTTTGTCTAAAACCTTGATAATTTCGATGGTTTTGTTTTTGTCCTGGAGTTCATTAAGATTTTTTATATTCGGACAACTTAAATTGATTACCAAATAATCTACATGAGGATATAATTTATTAAAAGCCTCTGAGTAATCATTTATTGAATTTTCATTAGCTGTTGCGGTATTTTTACCTATATTGCCACCAATGATCACCTTAGGTTTGTTTTTTCTGAGTTGACTAGCCGCATGATCCACTCCTTTGTTGTTAAATCCCATCCGGTTTATCAGGGCTTTATCTTTAGGAATTCGAAATGATCTGGGCTTTGGATTTCCAGGTTGTGGCCGGGGAGTAACAGTTCCGATTTCAATAAATGAAAACCCAAAATGGCTAAATTCATTGTAAACCTCTGCATTTTTATCAAAGCCTGCAGCTAAGCCCACTGGATTATCAAAATCCAGACCAAGGAATGGTGTATGTAGTTTTTTATGTTTGTATTGATAAAAGAGTGAAAGAAATGAGGAAAGGAGGAAGGGTATTCTGAATCCAATTTTGAGAATTGTTATAATTAGTTCATGAACTTTTTCAGGTTTTAGAAGGAATAAGAGGGGGCGAAATAGATTTCTATACATTTTTTACGCAAAGATAAAAGAATTTTCTATTCTTCATTTGGGTAGTATTCATCAAAACTATGATCTGAATAAAATATGACAATCTTTTCTATAACTTTCCGGTTTTTAGAAATTCCTTTCTGAGAATTTCGTATTTGATCGTTTGTATTAGGTTCGGACCGAATATTAGTTTCTCGCGGCGTTGATTTTTCATTGGGCTCAGAAAAAGGTAGTGTTGGTTGATTTTCACTGTTGTACATAGAACCCTTACCCAGGATCAACCATGTAGGATTAATTTCCGGGTAATTTTTTAATAATTTTTGAATGAAATCAAATCCCGGTTTATTCCTCCCGGATAAAAGATGAGATATTGAGGATCGCTGAACCCCGATCTTGTCAGCAAGATAAGTGGAAGAGATATTA
>CAYFRV010000046.1:1552-12346 GCA_964345495.1 uncultured Bacteroidales bacterium
GTGGAAGAGATATTATACTCATTCAGCATTTTTTGAATTCTTTCTTTCATAAATTTATATTTTTACAAATGTAATAAAAATGGAGTTCACAAATGTAATTATTTTGTGTTTACAAAAGTAACGTAAGGTATTCCTTTAATAATTTTAGGAATCTGTTAAAACTTTTTAATAAATATCTCATTAAATCTTAAACTCGTATACTGCTTTATAAACCATCGTTACAATTAATTAATTTAAAGGATGGTTTGTGGAATAAGACTAAGAAGGCAGGGATCATGTTAATTTTGAGCCTTACTGTTATTATTGTTTCCATGCTGTATTATTTAATTGTTGAATGAGAACATATCTGTTAAAAGGTTAACTGTGGTAATGCTCTAATCTGGGAAAACAACCCTTTAATTATCTCACCAGGCTTGTTTGCAAAACTTCTATTTATATAAACAATATAAAAATTACTGCTTTCAGAAAGACTTCTTATTTCCTGATCTTTTGCCGGTTAACCGGAAGGAGAGTTATTAAGCAAAATAAATTTAACTAGTATTATAAGTAAATTCAATAAAACACTGGATTTTAGTTTAATAAATAAATATAAACCCTTATTTGACTGAAGAATTCACTACAAATGGGATTTATTTTTAAAGTAAATTATTGATTTCAAAATATAATTACCTGATTTTACGACCACTAAAATTTTTATAAATTGTCTTTATTAATTATATATTTTAAAATCATGTGTTATTCTGATTATGATGTTTTGATTTACACAAATGTAAACAAAGCAAGCAATAATTATACTTTACATTTGTAACAAATGTTTTCACAACAACTATGGTTATTTTCTTTTAGTAGGAATAAACAAGTAATAAATGATATAGATTTAAGAAAGAAGGAAGTTAGTGATAGCTTAATGGTATCATAAAAAAATTAATATTTTCCCTAATTGATCTGTCCGCTGACCTTTAAATACCAAGGGGATGCTAAGCCAATAACAATAATTGATTATTTTTTAACAAGATAAAATTTGAGCAGGTTTATTTCAGAAATAATTATTACTGCTTTATCTTTTCTAAAAGTCTTTTGTATTGCCTATTATCATGTATTTTACCTACCGGGTAATTATTTTTTTTCTCGTCCCAGTATGGTGTTTGTTTGTAGAACCAATTAGATATAGCCCAGGGACTATTCGCAAAATTCTTATCATTTTTCTTTTTTTGCTCAAATTTTTTCTTCAGTACAGAATCATTCTTCAGCATTTCTCTTGCTTTTTTTTCCATAACATACAATTCTGCATATTCTTTTTGTTCAAAAATAGCATTGAAAAATCCCCATTTCACAAAAGAATCAGGTGATTCTGGTTCCAAAATATGAGCGATTACTCGTGCTCTCTTCTGATCCATTGGTACGATTATGGACCCTTTCGGAAACGATTCTTCCTTTTGATAGGAATTGATTTCGAGTTCATTTATTCTAAGTCTTCCTTCATAGGGCTTATTATTGAATTTCACATTTGTAAACATGTAGCTGTTTACCTTTATTTCTTTTCTTTCGGGTAATTTATATGTTTTAATTCCGTGTAATTTTATTCTTTCTATTACTGATATCCATTCCGGGGGAATGATATAACACTCAGGTAACTTAACTTTTTTTGTGGGCTCAAGATCATTAAAGTATGGAAGTTTTAATGTTACTGGTTTATCGCCATATTTGAACCAGTCTGTCCCGGTTAAATCACTCTGAACTTTCTCATATTCAATTCCTTTGAATTCAACTATAGTGCTATCGTCAGTTGCCTGAAACGCTAAAGGGAAAAGTTTTTCACGGAATGCATCAGAGGCGGTGAAAGAATCAGCTTTCCTGATCAGTTTATTAAGACTTTGGTTTTCATTATTCAGGATTTCCAGCGTTTTTATAAGCATTTCATAAGTTGCTGAAACTCTTGTTTTATAGTCTTTTAACATGTGGGTTTCAATTAGTAACCCCGGACGATTATGTAAAGCGGTATATCCCTGCGATAATCTTGGTTCAGCTGCCCATGCAATAATTCCGCTTTCCGGATTATGCCATTCTCTAAAAGAAATATAAGGAAATATGGGATAATCGGCTTGTTTCATTTCTTTTTTTATTTCCTTGAGGTATGTTTGTTTTTGCCATTGTGTTAGTCCGGGTTCCATGTTCCCATAAATTTCCATGGCGTATGTTAGTGGATATTGATAGTCTGCTCCGTTTGTCGTGTGAATATCGATAAAAAAATCGGGCATCCATCTATTGAACATTCTTAGCCAATGCTTCATTTCCGGTGCATCTGCCTTGAGAAAATCCCGGTTCAAATTAAGATTTTGTGCTGTGGTTCTCCAGCCCATTTCTTTTGGCCCGTTCTGATTAATACGGTTATATGGGCCAAAGCGTTCATGTCCGTCAACATTTACGATGGGGATAAATAAGAGTGTGATATTGTCTAAAAGATTGGTATATTTTTTGTTAATAGCTATATCTCTAAGAAGCATCAGTCCTGCGTCTTTTCCGTCTGGTTCCCCCGGATGAATGCAGGCCTCAACCAAAAGGGTAATTTTTTCTGAATCATTGAGTGTTTGAGGTGAAAAATTTTTGTCTTTATTAACTATAAGAATTGGCAATTTCCTGTTTTGAGGACTTTTTCCAAATGTATCGTAGTGTATCCACTCTGAATTCCGGGCAAGTTTTTTACTGTATTCTATTGTCTCTTTGTATCTTGGTGTTTCCTTAAAATTTGATTTTTCGTAATGTGTGAGCCAGGTTGAATCTTGTGATTTTACTGAAAATGAAATGATTAAAAATAGAATTGGATACAGGGAATATTTTTTCATTGTTCTCTTGTTTATAGTTTCGTTAATTATTTTTATGTAGTGACATTGGAAAGAGATTTAGGTTTAATTCAATTAAATGAATCTTCAATATTCTTTATTGTAGGGTTTTTTAAAAGCATTTCAATAAATTGAATTGTGATTGTGTGTTTTTTTTATAATCTTTACGGAAATTCTTTTATAATCACAAAAATAATTATTCATGAGACCAGCCAGATTTTTTCTACCGTTAAGCCATTTTCTAATGAGAATAGGCGCTGCCTTTTATATTTTTATAAATTACTTTTATACAGTTTTAGAACTTGAAGTAAAACAATTTAGTTTTTATTTTTCAAGCGTACATGTTATTTTCGGCTTTTTACTTCTCGTAGGCATGTTTGCTAAAAGACAAACGCTTACAGTATTGTCTTCTCTTATATTATTTTTGCTTGTAATCTATCAATTATTTACTTACAGCGGTGATTTGATGAGTAGTAGTTTTGTTTCCTTACTTTTTTTCGGTTTAATTGTTTTTTATTTTCTATGTAACGGAAACCGTAATTAATTCTTATCTTTACAAAACTATTATTTGGGGTCAAATTATTTTAATTCATTAGCAATTAACGAAAAAAAGATTGTTAAATATTTAAAAATTTTATTCTATGTTTAATATTGCACTTTTCGGCCCGCCCGGGGCAGGAAAAGGGACTCAGTCCAAAATGTTAATTGAAAAATACAATCTGGCATACATTTCTACAGGGGATATGCTTAGAGAAGAAATTTCAAATGGTACGGAACTGGGTCAAAAAGCAAAAGCTGTAATTGATCGGGGTGAACTTGTTTCAGACGATATTATAGTTCAGATCATTGAAAAAAAGATAAAAGCTAATCCGGAAGTTAATGGATTTCTTTTTGATGGATTTCCCCGTACGGTCATTCAGGCCTACATCCTGGAAGGCTTATTATTAAAATTAAATACAAATTTATCTTGCATGATCAGTCTTGAGGTTCCTGAAGATGAGCTCATGAAAAGAATGATGGAAAGAGCGAAGAAGGAAAACAGGACCGATGACACGCAAGAGGTTATAAAAAATCGGCTTAAAGAATATCACAATAAAACAGTTCCCGTTGCTAAATTTTATGAAGAAAAGGGTATTTATTTTCCAATAGATGGTGTTGGTACCGTAGATGAAATTTTTAAACGAATAACTGACACTATAGAGCAGACGCTTACCAGCCAATGGTTAAATGTTGTCCTTTTTGGACCACCTGGTTCCGGAAAAGATACCCAGGGACGGATGCTCGCTGAAAAACACAATCTGATTTACATCTCTGCAGGTTCGCAACTACGTGAAGAAATTAATAAAGGAACTGAAATGGGAAAAGCGGCTCAGTTATATATGGAAAGAGGTGACATTGTTCCTGATGAATATGCGATAAAGCTTATTGAAAAACAAATGAAAACGCATCCCGAAGCCAGAGGTTTCTTTTTCAAAGGCTTTCCCAAAACGGTTGTTCAGGCTTATATACTTGATGGGTTGTTAAGAAAATTGGATACAAGCGTTTCGTGTGTTTTTAACTTACATATTCCAACAATAGAATCCATGAAACGATTAACCGAACGGAGCAAAACGTCCGGAAAGCGTCCCTATGACAGTAATGTTGATACTATCATCCGACGCATGGAGCAATTTAACGAAAAGACAGCTCCTGTTTTGGATTATTACAGAAAACAAAAACCAATCTATGATATTGATGGAATAGGAACCAGAAATGAAGTGTTTCAGAGGCTGTCTGATAAATTAGATTTAGCTTTTAGAAATTTACGCTAGTATGTTTTAATTCTACTTCAGGTAAAGCATTATTGATTGTTTTTAATCAGATTTTTATATTAAATGTTTTGCTTTTGTTTAATAAGATTATCCTGCCTGCCAACCAGAATATCAAAGGTTGGTTGGCTTTTTATAGATTAATAAATTATTAATTAAAGATTAGGCTTAGAAAATAATATTGCTATATGGATTGGTTGAGCGGATTAAATATCCAGGGTTTCTTAGTGGGGCTCTTTGCATTCTTTTTAATTGGTGTTTTTCATCCTATTGTTATTAAAGTTGAACGCAACTTTGGAAAACAGGTGTGGCCTTTCTTTTTTATTCCCGGAATTGTCCTGGTTATTTTCTCAGTGGTTATAAAGCATACTTTTATTTCGGTTGGAATGGGGGTCTTGGCTTTTGCCTTGTTTTGGAGTACGATTGAATTATTTAAGCAGCATAAAAGAGTAAAGGAAAGAAATTAGAAGGACTGGAGAGGTATTTATGAATTTTATGTTAGAAAATTTAAATTTAACCGGATTAATTATTGGAGCAGGGGCTTTTCTGATAATAGCATTTGCAAGATATACCACGATAAAAGCTGAATATTATTTTACCAAAACTTTTTGGGTCGCTTTCCTGATTATAGGATTAGTCGCGTTAGGCGCTTCTTTACTTATCAATTCTTTCATACTTTCGTCAATTCTTAGCATTTTAGGATTTAATTATTTATGGGGTATTGGAGAAATCATCGAACAGGAAAAAAGAGTGGAGAAAGGATGGTTCCCCAAAAACCCTAAAAGGAAAAAACAATAAAACTGTTTAAAACTATTTTAAATTATATATTTTGGTAATGTAATACCTGAAAAGATTTCTATATTTGTAATAAAGAAATATATCGACTATTTTTATGTTTTATACAAGCGCCATAACATCGATTTTGCCTTATATCCTGTTCCTGGGTGTTATGTGCACTTATTATCTTGGTATCGTTAATGAAAAGTTTATTTCTGATAAAAATAGTCAAATTGATACTACCATTTCGGTTTGTCTGCTCGATGAAGATAAAACTACTTCTGAGGAAAACTATCACATAAATCACGAAGCAGATGATTCTGTCCCAATAAATCAGGACTTTTCCTTCTTTAATTCTTCTTTAAAAATTAACTTTCCTGAATATACCAATAACAGGAATGAGGAAGATGTATTTCTTTATTTGTTTTCCAGACCACCCCCTTTTTTAGCATTCTCCAGGAATGTATAATCGTTGTTAGAAATTAATAGAAATAAGTATAACTCTATTAATTAAAATTCTCTGATTTTTACCTTTAGTATTTGTTTGATTAAAGTGTATAAATTGCTTACAATCAGCTTTTTGTTTTAAAAAAACGAATAATGAAAAAACTCATACTTTCTATATATTTGGTTTCATGTTTTTCTTTTATAGCTATTGCTCAACAAAGCAGAGAAAAACAAGACTCTGTAATTCTTAATGAATTCTTTCTTGAAGATGTTACAGTAACAGTCAATAAAACCAAAGAGCGGTCTTTGGACATTGCCGGTTCATTATCAACAATCAACGATATAGAGCAGGATGCCAAAAAGATTGACAATCTCACTGACCTTACTGCTAATACTCCGAATTTTCATATGCCTGATTACGGAACTAGTTTAACTACACCTGTTTACATACGGGGGATTGGTTCAAAAATAAATGAACCTGCAGTTGGTTTGTATGTGGATGGAATACCCTATTTTGAGAAAGCTTCGTTTGATTTTAGTTTTTATGATATTGAGCGGGTTGAAGTGCTTAGAGGGCCGCAAGGTACACTTTATGGTAGAAATACCCTTGGAGGCATAATTCGTGTTCATACAACTGAACCAAGCAATGAAAACAAAACTAAGTTTTCTTTATCTGCTAGTAATCAATACAAAAAAGATATTCACTTGAATCAGAATATTAATATTTCAAATAAACTGAATGTGAATTTTGGTGGTCAATTTTCCCATCACGAAGGTTATTATAAGAATAACTTTTACAATGAAAATATTGGAGGAGAGACTAGTTTCTCAGGTCGACTGAAGTTGAATTTTAAAGCCAATGAAGATCTCGATTTTATGTTTCTGCTTGATGGTAACTCCATGCAAAATAATGGTTATCCTTATTCTAACCTTTCAGATTCAATTAACAAAATTAGCTACAACAGAGAGAGTTCGTATGAGCGGGAAATGTTAACAACAGGGTTTAAAGCAAACCTGGAAACAGATAATTTTACTGTAAAATCGGTTTCTTCTTTTCAATATCTTGATGATCTTCAGAAAATTGATCAGGACTTTTCACCTGCAGATTTATTTTTTGTAAATCAGGACAGGAATCACAACTTATTCTCACAGGAGTTTAACTTCTCTGGCGATATTAGTGATAATACTGAATTGGTGGCCGGTGCTTTTGGATTTTATCAGCTGCGGGATAAACAGGTTGATGTTTTTTATGGTGATGATGCTGTAGAATTATATCAGTTGCCGGGCAAAATGGAAAAAAATAAAACTTATTCCAGAAACACCATGGGTTTTGCGTTTTTTGGACAATTGAAACAACGAAACTTTTTATTAGAAGATCTTAGCCTAACATTAGGCCTACGATATGACTATGAAGTTGATAATTTAGATTACAAATATGATATGCAGCTGGGTGGTTCGGAAATTCCTAAGGATGATTTTGACCATCAGCTGGATTTTTCAGAATGGCTGCCAAAGCTCTCAATCAACTATAACTGGTCGAATCAATTTACTCAGTTTGTCAGCGTTTCCAAAGGCTATAAGAGTGGTGGATTTAATTCTACATTCGAAAAACCCGAAGATGAAACCTTTAAACCTGAATACAGTCTTAATTATGAATCCGGATTGAAATACCGGTCCAAATTCCTATCTGCCAATCTCTCTTTTTTCTATATTGACTGGAGGGATCAGCAAGTGTATCAAATTGACACGATCGGAAGTAATGGTGCGACAGGTCCTTTACTTAAAAATGCAGGCGAATCTGTTAGTAAAGGTGCGGAACTGGAATTCAATATACGTCCGGTCACTAATATCTCAACCTTTGTCAATGCGGGATATACTCATGCAAAATTCGAAAATTATGTTAAAGATCCTGTTGAAAATGAGGATTATAGTGGAAATTTCATACCATATATTCCAAGATACACATTCAGTACAGGCATGAATTATAGGTTGTTATTACCCAATAATCTGGTCAATGAACTAAGGTTTCATTTTTCTTATAATGGGATAGGAAAACATTACTGGAATAATGACAATACTATTAAAGAAGACTACTACGGCCTTCTTAATGCTTCAATCACCGGGTTTATAAAAAATTTCCAAATTTCTCTCTGGGGTAAAAATTTGACAAACACAGAATACAGTGTATTTATGTTTGAATCACGAAATCAAAGATTTGCTCAGAAAAGCCTTCCTTTAAGAATAGGTGTTTCACTAAAAGCAAATTTTAGCAACTATTAATACATTGTAGTACAAAATGGAGAAAAAACAAAAATACAGCATATTATTTAGTTTATACCTGGCACAGTCCATTCCGATGAGTTTCTTTTCTACTGTTCTGCCTGTTATTATGCGGATGGAGGATTTCTCTCTGACCAATATTGGCTTATTACAGTTGATAAAGATTCCATGGATTGTGAAATTTTTGTGGGCTCCGCTTGTCGATTGGAAAGCTTCGAATAATATGCATTACAGAAGATGGATATTGGGTTCGGAAATATTTTATGCCGTAGTAATACTGACTATTGGCCTGTTTCAGATAGAAACCAATTTTACTACCATTGTTGTGCTGATGATTATAGCTTTTATTCTTTCTGCTACTCAGGATATTGCTTCCGATGCTTTGGCTATCCGGATTTTAAAGAAAAAGGAGCGTGGTTTTGGTAATAGTTTGCAATCTTCCGGGAATTTTCTGGGTACCTTATTTGGCAGCGGTGTTTTATTGATGTTGTATTCTGTTATTGGCTGGCAATATTTGATGATTGTATTGGCTGGCATTGTGCTTGTTGCCTTAATACCTATTTCTCTCTACAGACAAAAAACAAATTCTGCAAATCACCAACTGACTTCCAAAAATAAACAACTATCAATTTATGATTTTAAAGGATTTTTTCTTCGAAAGAATATATGGAGAAGGGTAATTCTCTTAATGCTTTTCTACTCCGGTATAGTAGGTATTTTAGCTATGCTCAAACCTTATTTAGTAGATTTGGGCTACAGTATCAGAGAGATAGCTTTTATGACCGGTATATTTGGTACAGCTTTTGGTGCGGCAAGCACTTTTCTGGGTGGCTTTATAATTCGGAAACTTGGCAATAAAAAGGCTATGAAACTATTTTCATTCTATGCTTTTATTGCAGCACTGGTTGTCGGTATTGTTGCAGCAGGGGAAGGTTCAGAATTTTTAATATACATTTCGATTGCGATGATATGGAGTGCTTATGGCATGTGCTCGGTGGCTATTTATACCATTTCTATGAACACTGTAAGGGAAGGAAGAGA
Source organism: uncultured Bacteroidales bacterium (assembly GCA_964345495.1). Taxonomy (GTDB): domain Bacteria; phylum Bacteroidota; class Bacteroidia; order Bacteroidales; family UBA12077; genus JAGXLC01. The sequence continues at coordinate 10,746 of CAYFRV010000046.1, forward strand.
AGGAAGTGATTATACTATTCAGATAGTGATCACTCATTTGAGTAGTTTACTCATCGTTATACTAAGTGGGAAAATAGGTGACCTGATCGGATATTCAGGTTTATTCTTTGTAGAGGCCGGTCTCGCTCTTACGGTAGTGTTTCTGATACGCTATTTATATCATGATCCGGAATTGTCCCTTGAAGATAATTATCAACAAATAAAACAACGTGCTTAACGTATAGAAATATGATTGACCGCAATTTAATCAGAAAATACAATAAAACCGGACCAAGATACACAAGTTATCCCCCGGCTACCTTCTTCCATGAGCAATTTACTGAAAAACAGTATTTGAAAATTTTACAATCTTCCAATGAATGGTGGCCGGAAAACATTTCTATTTATGTTCATATTCCTTTTTGTCCCAAAATTTGTCATTATTGTGGCTGCAATACTTCTCTGTTTAAAAGCGAAGTTGAAATAGAACGCTATATTAATGCTTTGCTTTCTGAAATAAAGATAGTTGCAGATAAAATTGATAAAGAAAGAGTTGTTACCCAAATTCACTGGGGCGGAGGCACTCCGAATTCCATCTCGTTCAAATGGATCAATACCCTGATGAGCTATTTCCATAAACATTTCAAAATTGATCCAAATGCAGAAATAGCGATGGAATGTAATCCGGCTTACATGGAGTTAACTGATCTGATCGAACTATCCAAAATGGGGTTCAATCGTTTGAGTTTTGGAATACAGGATTTTGACAATGCACTCTTAAAAAAAATGAATCGCCTTCCTTCCAGGTTCCCTGTGAAAGATTTATTCAGAATCGCCAGAAAGTCAGGCATCGAAAGTTTAAATCTTGATTTAATGTACGGTCTTCCTGACCAAACACTGGAGCAACATCTTCAAAGCGTCCAAAAAGCGATTGATTTGGATGCCGATCGTATTATAACATTCTCTTATGCTCATGTTCCGTGGTTTAAGGCAAATCAAAAGAATATAGAGATTTATAATTTTCCGGGGGCAGAAGAAAAATTGACTATGCTGGAATCGTCATATAACCTACTGGTTGATAACGGATATGTGCCAATAGGAATGGACCATTATGTAAAACCCAATGACGAACTTCATAATGCATTGAGGAATAAAAAATTACATCGTAACTTTCAGGGCTATGCTTCCCGTGAACAAACCGGCCAGGTATATGCTTTTGGTACTACTGCAATTAGTCAATTGCAAAGAGCATACGCTCAAAATGTCAGAGATATTGATGATTACATAAAGATTTTAGATGACGATCATTTGCCTGTGTATAGAGGTTACGAACTAAATGATAATGAGGTGATTATACGAAAAGTGATCAATGAAATTATGTGTAATCATTACATCAACTGGGATCAAATTTCTTCTGAGTTAAATGTGGCACCGCAGAAAATTAAAGAGGTCGTTAATTATGATCCGGAAAAGCTGAAATCTTTTATTGATGATGAGATGATTGCTCTGGATAAAAATCAGATTGAAGTCACTCCGAAAGGCTTTTTTCTTATTCGAAATATTGCCATGGCTTTTGATCCAAATATCAACCAAAAAAACAATAAATATTCAAAGACGATTTA